>JBCCKK010000177.1:0-7175 GCA_039027395.1 Verrucomicrobiota bacterium
GCCGACATCGTTTCTTTTGGGGTGGCTCCTGCTTTGCTGCTCTTCAAAATCGTTCTCTACGAATTGCCCAACAAAGTAGGTTGGTTGATTGCCTTTATTTACCTGGCATGCGGAGCTCTGCGCCTGGCACGCTTCAATGCCCTCGCCGCAGAACCTGGAAATAAATCTGCCAAAGACTTCACTGGGTTCCCCATTCCTGCGGCAGCCGGTCTGATTGCTTCAATCACCCTACTCCTTCTCCACATTTACGAAGGTGATCGGTCTATCGGCGGATGGAAATACGTTCTCGGAGCACTCATGCTTTTCTTGAGCTTCATGATGTTCAGTAACGTGCATTACCCGAGCTTTAAGGCATTGGATTGGAAAACTCGCATGACAGTTCCAAACCTTCTTTTTACGGTTTTGATTCTCGTGCTGATTCTTCTTAACTGGCGATACTCGTTGGCGATGTGTTTTACCCTCTATCTTGTTTATGGATTTGTTCGTCCACATCTCTCTCACCGCTGGCGGCCTGGAATTGACGAAGGGGATGATGATGAACTCCCCCCTGAAGCAACGACTTAGTCTGCGTAGAGACTTTCCCAGTGTTTCTCTTCCCGCTCCTGCGACCTTTCAAATCGCTCAATCATTTCCAGTTTCTTTTTTTTCTGCTCTTCAGTCTCTCCAAACATCTTCTTGAGTTTTTCTTCATCGGGTGTCTGCCGAGGATTGAGAAACAAATGGACGCGCCTCATGATTCCTGCGTCATCTTGGTAAAATTTAGGACGATAACTAAAGTATTGTTGGGGTGTTTTGTTTTTGGGCTTAAACCTTAGGTCGGGTAGCGAAAGTGTCACCGGAATCAAGGGCAACTCTTCAGGATCTCCCGTCAGAATCGTCGGTGACGGTCCAGGTCGTGCTATTTCTCGATACGTTTTATAGATGTGATCTACGGGAACAGCTTCCGCCATCAGATCTTCGACTTGGCTTTGCGGGGCAAAATCTTCTGGAACTATCGAACTCTTGAGTTTCTCGATAGGAATAAAGCTCCACTCAGTGGCATCTCCATAACGAATATTTTCTCGCTCGGTGGGGTTACCAAAACGGTCTAGTTTACTAGCTCTCCACCCAACATATTCGCCACTGACCAACCATTCGACCGTCGAGGGCAACCACGTGCCATTTGGAACCCAAACCCAGCGTTTTTCTTCATCTACTTGGCGAGTCCAGTATCCGTAGTGCTCAATGGCCCAAGATGCAGGAAACTCACCTTTCCAAGTCCAACCGTAATCGGTATAGATCCACTGACCTTTCCGAAATGGAGGGATATAGTCCGACATAGACTCATTCGGAACAAAATAATAAGTATCTTGATCATTCGTTTTCCATGTTCCCTGCTCTTCTAGAGCAGCGATGACGTTATCAAAATCAATATCGGGACGTTCTGTGAACGGTTGCAGCGCCAAGATCATCCAAGGAATCATTTTCCACGTCAGTGATAACTCGATCATAAAGAGAAGCATACTATGTGGCACGGTTCGTTATCATTGGCAATGACCAATCGGTGACAGTTAGATGGCTTTTGCTTGTTTTCCTGAGAATTTATGATGACCTTACACCATGTCCGAAATCTCCAGCTTCCTGCACCACGGCGCATCTCATATCACGCCTGCCAAACTCGATAAACTCAACCACGAGCTTCCGCTGGTTAAGGCTGAACTTACTCAACTTGATGACACAGGCTACCCCCACCTAATCAACCAACTTAACTTCTTGGCAGAGTTTGTTGAAGACTTTGCTGAAGGCAAGCTACCTCATACTTCATTTCATGCGGTTGCCGCAGCCGCATTCACCCTCATTTACGCTCACCGCGTCGTTGATTTGATTCCGGACAGCCTCGGACCAACTGGGCTCATGGATGATTCCGCATTGGCGAGAGCCACCATTATCATCTTCGAAAAGCAACTTCGCAGCTACGCTGACGATCGATCCATCGATTGGTCTGAAATCACTAGCGAGGCCTAGGCCCGTTTGTTTCATGGAACTTCCTTCTTGGACAGATCGACTTGAGAATCGCTTCGGTGATTGGGCGATTCCCTACGTGGTTCGCGGCCTAGTGCTCTTAAATGTTCTAACTTGGTTTTTGAACGCTGGAAGCCAAGGCTTTACCGACTCTCTTTATTTGAATCCGAACTTAGTCCTTGCCGGTGAATTTTGGAGAGTAATTACCTATTTGTTTGTTCCGACGGTTGGTCAGGGAATGTTTAGCCCGCTTTTTCTTCTATTCTTTTTTCTATTCACTTGGTTTATTGGCGATGCTCTCGAGTCTACGTGGGGGAGTTTTAAACTTACCCTCTATCTCGTATTAGGCATTCTTTCCATGAATGGCTTTGCACTCGCCACGGGAATGTCTGGAACCAACATCTTCTTTCTTCAAACATTCCTGTTTTGCTTTGCCACCCTGTTTCCTAATCACGAGATTATGCTCTTTCCCATTCCAATCCCCATTAAAGTAAAATGGATTGGCATCTTCTTTGGAGCATATCTGTTCTTAATTTTTTTAACGTCTCCCGGGATCCGACTACTCATCCTAGCAAGTTTAGTCCCATACGTTACCTACATGGGACCAGGAGCATTACAGATCCTGCGCGAACGCCAAGATTCTAAAGCGCGGATGAAACGTTTTAAAGGAGATGATTGAGATGCGACTCACGTTCATACTATTGAGCTGCCTATTTTTTTCGACGGTTAAGACGAGCTTTTCTTTCGAGATTTCGAGCACCTCTCGACAGCTGATTCTAGGGATCAGTAAAAACTGGGATGACTCAGAAGCAACGTTACAGCGATGGGAACGCCGAGGACCTGAGTGGAAGCGCGTTGGATCGGATTGGAAAGCACGACTCGGAAAAAACGGCTTGGCTTGGGGACGAGGGCTTCATCCAGAAAGCGCTTTGGGTCCTCAGAAACAGGAAGGGGATGGAAGAGCACCCGCCGGAGTTTTTAAGCTCGGAAATGCCTATGGATATGCTTCGAAAATCCGCAAACATCCCAAACTTCACTATCATCATATAACCGTCAGCGCTCTCTTGCTGGAAGATGTTTCATCTAAACACTACAACCGCCATTTACAACTCGATGGCCGCGGTCCCTTAACCGAATGGGAGCATGAACAGCAGATGCGTCTCAATGACCAAGCCCATTCTCTTAAGCTTTTCATTGGCCATAATGCCCCTCCAGAAACAGTTCCAGGGGCGGGAAGTGCTATCTTTTTCCACATCTGGCGGCGGAATGGCGATGCCCCCACTTCAGGTTGCACAACGATGCGAGAAAAGGTTTTACGCCAACTCATTGAATGGGTTGATCCCAACCTTTACCCCGTTTACACGCTTCTTCCCGAAGATGTTTATCGGTCAGTTCGAGAGTCTTGGCGACTTCCCTGATTTGCACGTTTTCTGTTTTCACGAGAGTGTTGGTTTAAAATCACGATCAACATTCATTCTGGTCGAGCTCTTTATTGTAAGCCAAACGCGAACGCGACCGAATACAGCCAGCTTGATTCTATGAGCTGACCCAATATCTTTAACGAATGGCTCAATGGCGTAATCTTGGAAAAGCCGTAGTAACTTCATTTATTTGCATATGGCTACTTATTTTTTCTCTGAGCTGCAGACAATACAATGGAGGCACAGCTCCCGATGGTTCATTCCAAGAACGCCATGAATGGGGTGAAAGACATCTAGGCCCGACCTATCTTCGTATTCGTGAATGGGCCAGCAACTCAAAGGTTATTCGCTCTCGTATCGGCGAGGTTGAAGAAATAGCACCCATTGGGGATAATCCAACCCACTTCGCGTTTACAGATGGATGGAGTTGTGATCTACAGCTCGAAGTTGTTGGCACCGAGGGAGACGGAACTCTCGAAGCCTTTGGCTCATTCATAGACAGCTCTACTCAAAAGCTATTCTTTTCTGTCAAATGGACCGATGCCCAAGGAAATCTTAGAATTCATCCGGATGATATAACATTTAACGACTATTACGCTCCGGAGCACTACCTACCTATTCTCGATCAACAGGTCAAAAGTTCATCCACTTACCCTGACCCCGTCTTCCGCCGAGCTCAAGTTCACCTTCTACTTCATCACTACGACAAAGCAGAAGCAGATATCCGAGACGCTTTAAAAAAACTCATTACTTGGAACCCAAGAGATCATCGAACACATCGAGAGTATCTTCGCACTCTAGCAATCATCGTTTCTGCAGCCGATCAACCTGATCTTATGGAATCGGCTTTTCAGGAGCTATCCGATCTAACAGCTCAGTATAACTACGAACGAGGCAACGATTATCTCTTGGAATGGATGCTTCGGACTCGCATGGGACAGACAGAATTAGCCAAGGTTCAATTAAAAAATCGATTAGATCAAAACCGTGACGGTGAATCTCGTCTGATGGACTATGTCGAATTCAAAGAAGTGGCTAAATTTATTTTCGACGGCAAGCTGGCAACTGCCAAGACGGTTCGTTGGACAAGTTCGCAAATCATTGCAGCTCACTTGCTAATTCGCGAAGAAGATCGCGCATTTCGAGAAACCTGCTTGGAGTCCATTCTAGAAAAATCGTCGGTTCAACGAAGAACCTACATCGATCTTTACGCAGAATGGCTCTTGAATCGCACCTCTTTCTGAATGGAATCCAAGATATTCAAGCCCTGCTACGGATGAGGCCAATCCCTAACGTAACGAGGCACGTTATGGGATAGAGCCACGCGTAGTGAAAACTCGGTTTCCAACTCGGAGAAGTTGAATCCAAAACTCCAAAATTAGTGAGTATCGTATACATTTCCGGTCTTGCCCAAATCGTGATAAGAACCGCTACCAAGGCTCCGACCAACATTGAGCCCATTTCAATCTTACGCGGTAACAAAGCTAAACAGAGAATACCCAGTAACGGACCATATGTATAAGCAACCATTCCAAAGGCAAGATTCACCATATTGATATCGCCTCGCATCTGATCCAGAGCAATTGCAAACCCCGCCAACAGAATCCCCCAACAACAGACCAAAATTCTCGAAATCCTCATATCACGATTAGGGTCGGGTTCCTGCGTTTTTCGAAAGAGGGAAAGTGTTGTCTGAGAAAGGGCAGTTAAAATGGAATCCAAACTGGAAATCGCCGCAGCAAAAGCCCCGGCCAAAACCAGACCCGACAGTCCCACAGGCAGCACCATTGTGATCCATGAAGGAAAAATCGTATCACCATCTTCTTGAAAAAGTGATTGTAAGGCCTGGGAAGGCGGGTGCGCTTGGTAGTAAGCAAATAGTGCAACTCCTACCATCAACATCAAAAGCGTAACGCACTGCGAAACACTACTCCAGATAATGGCCTTCTTTGCATCGTCCGCACTTCGGCAGCAAAGCATACGCTGGGCATTTAGTTGATCGGTTCCAAATGCTGCTAAATTCTGGAACGGCATAGCAAGAATTCCTACCCACAAGGTAAAACCTACAGAAGGATCTGTTGTTAGATCGATAATTCGAAATTTATGTGCCGCCTGCCCAACTTCAATCCATTCCCCCATTCCACCGGGAAGAGATAGAATCATCCAGACCAGTGCCATCGCCCCACCAAAGACAAACAGAAAGAACTGAACGACGTCTGTCCATATGACAGTTGCCATTCCACCCATCAACGTCCAACCAATAGCAAAAATCGAAATAACAATGATGCACAAGTGAAAATCCATTCCAGTAACCGTTCGCAAGATCAGAGCGGTCACTAAAACTCGCACGCTTTGTCCTAACACAGATCCAAGAAAGAACAGAACCGTCGTTAACCGTTTCGCTACTTCTCCGAGTTGACCACCAATATAGTCGTACGGACTGTAAATCTCTTCACGATAATACCGAGGCACTAAAAAGATCCCGACCAAAATTCGAGCGATAATCGACCCGATCGCCCACTGCATATAAGTAAAGTTTCCGGTGGCAGCAAAAACCATGGCGGGAACTCCAATAAAGGTAAGTGCGCTAATCTCGGTGGCGATAATCGAACCCGCAACTGCAGGCCACGGCAAAGACCGCCCAGCTCGAAAGAAATCATTGATCGTTGATTGCTTTCCTTTGAGACGATGCCCAATCCAGGTTGTGAAGACCAAGTAAAGCGCAACAACCCCCCAGTCGATCCAGGTAAAGTAGGAAGCCACAGATTCCATAAGGTCCGAGCCTATTTGGCATCGCCTCCTTGGCAATCTCGATGTTACCGAGCGCGATCACGGTTGAACTGCAATAATCTATGTACAACTCAGGATATTCATGGTTAAACGATAGACATGGAATCCATCGACGAACTCCGCTCCATCGTTGCCAAGCTTCGCTCTCCCGAAGGATGTCCATGGGATCAAGAACAAACCCACGAATCCATACGCTCTCAGTTGCTCGAAGAATGTTACGAAGTTCTAGAAGCAATCGATGAAAAGGACGATTCCATGCTCTGCGAGGAATTAGGAGATGTGCTATTGCACATCGTGTTCCATGCTCAATTAGCCGAGGAACGCAACGCGTTTGAGCTCGATCAAGTTATTGGCAAAATCTGTGAAAAACTAATCCGGCGCCACCCACACGTATTCGGTAACGATTCGTGCACCGATGCTAACGAAGTTTTACAAAAATGGGACGAGCTCAAAAAGAAAGAGAAGCCCGAGCGAGAAAGCACTCTAGATGGCGTTCCTCCTAATTTACCGGCTCTAATGCAAGCTCAGGAAATACAAAAAAAGGCTAGCAAAGTGGGATTTGATTGGTCAGACCCAAAAGACGTGATTAAGAAAGCCCGCGAAGAGCTTTCTGAGCTAGAAAGCGCCATCGAAAGTAGCGTCTCTGACGATATCCGGGAAGAACTTGGAGACGTACTGTTTTCATTCGTAAATCTAGCAAGACATCTGAAGGTGGATGCAGAACAGGCATGCCGCGACACAAATCGGAAATTCAACAACCGATTTCGATATGTCGAAAAGCAGATCAAACAACAAGGAAAACTAATGTCCGAAGCTTCCCTCGAAGAAATGGAAGCGTTTTGGCAAGAAGCCAAAACGCAAACTCCATAAACCCATTTATTTTACAAAGCGAATGTTGAAAGGATACTGATAATCCTCTCCATTGTTTGCTTTATAACAGGCGATAATTACCAAGACAATCCA
>JBCCKK010000178.1:0-7085 GCA_039027395.1 Verrucomicrobiota bacterium
AAAAAAAACACCCATTTTTCCTTTGAAGGCCGCTCACGAGCCAAAACAATCTGGTTGGCTTAGCCGTTTGATTCCTAAGATAATTCGAAAAGAGCCGTCTCAGAACAATTCATACGGAATTAAAGTTTCTCGAAAACACCCCATCGTATCCGCGCAGGAACAGGCGGCCCATCCTTCGAAGAAGCGCCTTTTAGTTAATACGATTCACTCCTTCAATCAGCCACACGCTCGCAAATAATCATGAAACACCAAAGTCGTATTGAATTCGCCCTCTTAGTTTTGGTGAGTGTAGCTCTCGCAGAAAGCTTATTATCGATAGACGATAAATTCGAATCTTTAAAAGAGAAGAGCTTGGCACAAGAAGTAAATACACCTAAGTTCTTCGAACTTAATATGCACTCATCCTCTTCCACTTCTACTACGATGAAATCGAGCCCATGAATGTTCTGATCGCTGATGACTCAGAAATCATGCGCTTCTGCATACAAGATACGGTTCAAAAAATGAGCGGTGTTGAGCCAGATATTGCCGAAAACGGCGAAGAGGCAATGAAGCTATTCCACCAGGGATCCTATGATTTAGTTATCATCGATATCGTCATGCCTCGTATAAATGGCATTATTTGTGTTCAAGAAATGCTCAAAGCGAAACCAAACACAAAGATCCTCGTCATTTCTTCTTTGACGAACACCTCCCAGCAGGCTCTTGATTTTGGAGCACACGGTTTTGTCACGAAACCGTTCACAACAGATCAGCTAAAAGTCTCACTTAAACCATTTTTTGAATCCTAACGAAACTTAGGCTCAATTTGGCTAACATAAAAATAAATATAATAGCAACTTACAAAATAGACCTCCGGGTATTAGCTGCCAAAAATTATT
Source organism: Verrucomicrobiota bacterium (assembly GCA_039027395.1). GTDB lineage: Bacteria > Verrucomicrobiota > Verrucomicrobiia > Methylacidiphilales > JBCBYL01 > JBCCKK01. The sequence goes on from JBCCKK010000178.1 coordinate 882, forward strand.
TAGATTCATTTGAATTTTAGTTGACCAACTCAAACTATTAAAAAGAATCAATCAAGATGAAATCCATTGGTGTACAACTTGTCGATGATCATCCTGTGATCCAAGAAGTCATCAATCATATCCTTCAAAGCCCCCAATATGAAGTTCGCTCTCGAGTTAGCAGCATTCGCGACGCCATCGAAGATAGCAAAAAATTTCAGATCGATTTTGTTATCCTAGACCTCATTTTCCCAGGGGCTTCAGGGGAAAGTCTCATTGCTCACTACGCCAAGCAAGCAAAAACTCCTGCCATGCTCGTTTACTCCAGCATGCGTGATATGCACCTTCCTGCCCGCTGCATCCAAGCGGGAGCACTTGGGTTTATTGAAAAGGGAGTATCACTCAAAACACTAACCGAAGCGATCGAGACCGTCGCCATTAAGCAAAAGCCTTTCATCCCCAAAGATCTTCAAGCATATTTAGATCAAATTGGCGCCAAAGAAAACAAACTCACACCAAGAGAGAATGAAATTGCTCGTCTCATTGCTTTGGGAATGTCAAACCATGGAATAGCCTGGGAGTTAGGTATCAGTGAACGCACTGTCAATATCCACCGCACCAATCTAATGCGAAAGATCGATGCCCACTGCTTAAGTGACGTGATTCGCTATGCACTCAACAACCGATTAGTTGCCTCGGAAGAACTCAGTGCGGGCGAAGGCTCTAAATAAGCATCCCCTCCATCACGCGCACCAGATCGTTCGCCGAGATATTTTTGCTTTCTAATTGGCACTGCTTTCCTGCATCCAACGACCTAAACGCCTCTTCCGCATCACTTCCGAGATTGGTCAGAAACAGCACAGGAGTTTGGAAATCTGGTTTTCTTTGTTTCACCGACTTGAAGACCTCCCAACCCAACATCGGCCCCAACATCACATCCAGAACAATCATGTCGTAAGTGGTATTCAACATCTTTTCAATGCCTAGAACTCCGGTGCTTGCCATATCGCACCGAGCTTGAAGAACCGTTAGAAAATCGGCAAAAAGCGATCGCCGATCGTCATCATCGTCCACCAGAAGGATACGCTTTCCAGCTATGATGTATCCATCTGACCTCATCCTTAAAATATAAGTTTTTCTAGGTCGCTAAGTCAATGGTCTCGAGACTAGGAGGCCGAGAAAAATCGCCTCAACAATTACAACTATTGCATTTTATCCTAAATCAATTGTATGGTAGCAGGATGAGTAACGAACCGGAAAATATTGATAAGATCCGCGATATTCTATTTGGAGAGCAAATTCGAAGCACCGAAGCAAGCATCGACTCGGTGCGAGCAGAGATCGTCGCCGAAATTCAACAATTGAAGGACTCCATGGAAAAGCGATTCGACGAAATGGATAAAAATCTCGTTTCTCTCGAAGAAAAGTTAAAAAACGAAGATGCCAAGATTCGAGAAGTCCACGTAGAGCGCAAAAAGCTCGCTACCATGCTTCGCAGCATCTCAGATAAGCTCTCACCTGAAACAAAATAGACCTAAGAACGAGACACTTCTCTCATCTATGAATACCCAGGATCCAAATCAACCTACTGGGGGGAACTCCGGCGATGATTTGGCGTCCGTCAAGCGACTATTGCTAGAACAAGAATTACACCGGCTTGACGACTTAGAGCACCTGGTTAACACACCTGCACCCTTTCAGGAGAAAGTTGAAAAAGTTCTTCCATCGGCGATCATAGCCCGATGCAATCAAGATCAGAGACTTCAACAAGCTCTCGAAGGTCCGATTGAAACATCCATCCAGGAGTCTGTCCGGAGGGATCCCCATGCGTTAGCCAACGCACTATTCCCCATCATGGGGCCTGCCATTCGTCAATCGATTCGCGATACGGTGGCCAAGATGGTTGAGAGTTTTAACCAAACGCTCGATCAAAGCCTATCACCCCAAAGCATTCGTTGGAGAATTGAAGCAAAGATGACCGGAAAGTCATTTGCTGAAGTTGTTCTAGCAAAAACGCTTCTCTATCGAGTCGAACAAGCGTTTCTTATTCATCGCGAAACCGGTCTTCTGCTAGCTCATGCTATCAATCCGAGTATTCAATCCAAGGATGCAGATATGGTTTCCGGCATGTTCAGCGCTATCCAGGATTTTGTTCATGACTCGTTCGACGTCGATCAAGGCGACCAGTTAGAAACGATGCGTGTTGGTGATATGAACGTCATCGTGCGAGGAGGGCCCTCAGCACTTCTTGCGGTTACCGTTCGAGGAATTCCAACCGCAGATCTGAGCACGAGAATTGATGAGATTTTGGAAGCGATTCACCGACGCTTTTCTCAGGCATTGGAGACCTTTGAAGGGGATACGCAACCTTTCTCCGAAACAATTCCTCTTCTAGAAGACAGCCTAGAGACAAAACAAAATCTTACCGAAGAAGCCAAAGAAACGAAACCTGCCTACCATTGGTGGGCTCTGGCAATCGTATCTTTGTTAACCGTTTGCCTTGTTACTTTTCTCTACATCCGGGCCTCTAACTGGAATCAGCTTGTTCAGGAAATAAACAACACTCCAGGGCTTGCCGTGCAAGAAGCGAAGCTGGGATGGAAACACAAAACGATCTCAGGACTTCGAGACCCGCTATCTCGACCTCCAATGGAAATCATCGAAAAGTTCTATGACCCATCGACCATCGAGCACAACTGGAAACCTTACCAGTCTTTAGAGAACGAGTTTCTGCTAAAAAGACTTCGAAAGGCAGCAAATCCCCCAGCTGGCACAGAAATCAAAATGAGTGAGGGAAAGCTTTCCCTTTCTGGAACACCTTCTTTTGAATGGCTAGAAAAACTAGAACTCTTAACTAACGCTCAAGCTGGATCGATTGAATTTGATTTATCCCATCACAAGTTTCGAGCACTCAGAAAAAGAATTGAGTCTATTGTGGTTCCATTTGGCGTTGGAAGCTCGGAGATAGATCCAAACGCGCGCTATCGAATCACTCTGTTAAGTTCGGATATTCAATCCCTAAAACAAATCAACCGAGATCTTGGTAAAGTCACATCAATCGATGTCATCGGAATGGCGGACAAGGCTGGAAATCCAGCCATAAATGAACGCCTAAGTCGAGAACGAGCAAATCGAGTGATTGCCCTACTTGAATCCTTGAACATCTCAAGCAATACTTTGAATTCTCATGCTGCTTTTGATGCAAACTCCAGCGAAAATAATCGACGATGTGTCGTATTTCGAATTCGAAACTAGTTTAGACATGGTTAAGAAGAAGATTTGCATGGTCGGTTCATTTGCTGTGGGCAAAACAAGTTTGGTTGCACGCTTTGTTAACAGTATTTTTTCCGATAAGTATCACACCACCGTTGGAGTTAAGGTGGACAAAAAGAGTGTTACCGTTCAAGACACCCCGGTTGATCTTATGATCTGGGATTTGGCAGGAGAAGACCAATTCCAACAGCTAAAGCTTTCTTATATCAAAGGAGCTTCTGGATATCTTCTTGTGTGCGATGGAACGCGAAAGACTACCTTCGATAAGGCATTAGAACTCAAGGATCGTATTGAAACACATCTGGAACCTCTTCCATTCTTCTTATTAATCAATAAATCCGATTTGAAATCGGATTGGGAAATCTCGGAAAACGATCTGTCTCAACTAAAGGAACAAAACTGGACGATTTACCAAACCAGCGCTAAATCAGGTGACTACGTTGAAGAAGCCTTTACTCTCCTAACAGAGAAGATGCTCCATGCCTGACCCATCTCATAAAAGTAGCCATTGGCCAACGTTATTCCACACTCTGGGACGTGCTGTATTTCTCGTTGATTCAGACTGCTTGACCCCTCTATCGGAAGAAGTCCCTCATGGTATTCAATCGATCTTTTCCGAACTATCATTTGATTCCATTGATTCAGAACATCCGTTTCTGAGCGCTTATCTTCAAGAAGTAGAATATTTTCTTAAGGATGGGAGTGGATCCTATGAGTCCTCTGGTCCATGGGTTGAGGAAAGCAAAGATTCAAAAGAGTGCTATTTTGAGGCCCAGGCGTTTCGTCTAGAAGGGGTTTCTTATCTAATTATTGACGATCTAGGTGATCGTTACCTCGAGCATTTAACTTTGATTCAAAAAGGAAGAGACAATCTTCTTTTGAACGAGCGACTCAATCGTGAAATTCAGTTTAGAGAGATTCTTTATCACTGTATGGCGCACGATATTCGGGGACCTATAGCTGAAATTCACCTAGCCCTTGATGTTTTATTTTCCGAAGGCGAGTGGAATGAGAAACAAACAAAAATGCGGGATATCATGCAAAACTCCATTGATCGACAGTATCAATTGATCGATGATATTCTTTTAGCTTTCAAAGAAGAGAACCATACAGGCGAACCGGAAACGCTACAAAACTTCGATTTGTTAGAGATCTCGAAGGAGTCGATTCAAGCCCTACAGGGCCAGGCTGCAGCGGCAGCAGTTAAATTGGAACTGGAGCAAGCACTCCCAGAAGCGCCTATGGTTTCTCTTAAGAATCGATCTTCGATTTCACGCGTATTCTATAACCTTCTTTCTAACGCAATTCGCTACTCCCCAAAGACCGAAACCGTTGTAATCAAATTCTCAGTAGGCAATCATGAAGTTGAGGTTCAAGTTTTAGATTCGGGTGAAGGAATTCAAGAAGGGAACGAGCATCAAATCTTCGAGAAATTTGTCCAAAATCCTGGATATAAGACAGGCAAAATTGGCCTTGGTCTTTATTATTGCCGTCTCGTTATCGAAAAACTTGGGGGCAGCATAGGTGCCCGTAACCGAGACAACCATTCGGGAGCCTGTTTTTGGTTCAAAATTCCGCTTGCTAAAGTTCCCGGATAATCGACTACACCCCCTCTTTAGAGTGCAAACTCTATGGCTTCAAAAGTTGGCAAGAATTATTATATTTTTATGCCAATCAGAACACTTCTAGATCGAATTACAGTGAATCCGAACGTATGTCATGGTGAACCTTGCATTCGCGATTTAAGGTATCCCGTCAAATTTATCTTTGCTCTTCTACAAAATGGAACATCTGAAGAACAACTCATCGCAGATTTTCCTGATTTAGAACTCGAAGACTTTCAAGCCGTTCGGGCTTACGCTCTCGATTTTCATGGTAAGTCCAAGGCATTGGAAATTCTACTAGCGTGAAGTTTCTCGTAGATGCTCAACTCCCGGAGCAACTCGCTCTCAAATTCCAAAAGTGGGGGTACGATGCCATTCACACGAGATATTTGAATACCGAAAATTCTACGACAGATAGAGAGCTTCTTGAAATCGCCAACAAAGAAGAGCGTATTTTAGTCACTCGCGATGAAAACTTTATAGAGAGTATGATTTTCAAAGGTGCTCCCAGCAAGCTCCTATTTATTTCTAATAATTCGCTGGATAATTCATCACTTGTTCAGCTTATTGACTCTCATATGGAATACCTAAAGGCGTCGTTTGACACGCATCGTTTCGTCGAAATCTCCTGAGAAGTTCGCTATCGGAAATGCTAACTTGTCTCAGCAAATAATTCCCTTTAACGTCTCTCTATGGCCGAAAAAAAGAAAGATAGCCCTGCAAAACCCGAACCCCAGAAGTTAAAACTCAAATACGAGGAGACTTCTGCTCAGTATGCGAACCAGTTTTTGGTAAACACCACGGCCGAGGAGCTTTTCCTAGATCTTTCGTCGGGTGCGGTGACAGACCCATCCACCGGGGAATCGATCATTCCGATCCATACTCGAATTGCTATGTCCTACAATGGCGCTCAGCGTCTGGCTCAGATTTTGGCCCAAGCTGTTCAACGTCACGAAAACGCAATGAGTGGAAAAGCCCCTCCAGCAAGCAAAGCCGCGGCACGTCTACCTAAAATAGATAGCTAACTCATTTATGGAAACAGCAGAGCCGGCCACAAGCTCTTCTAAGCTTCCGTCGTTTGACGCCAAGCAAGTTTATGCAGATCTGTGTAAACTTGCTGAGACTCCCGCTCGAGATGTTACTTCGGAACGCGCAATTCTTGCCTATATTCTGGCAATGACGAATGGCCAGGCGGCCTTTTTTTTTGCTAATCAAACCGGATCCAAAACAGCGTGCAAAGAGCTCATTGTTAACAAGGACTCCAAGAGTTACAAAGAACTCTTTATCAATATTCTCAGGGAAGAATGGGAAAAACGATCATCCGCACCAGGAGCCTTCATCGTGACCG
>JBCCKK010000179.1:0-7067 GCA_039027395.1 Verrucomicrobiota bacterium
CGGCGGTGGTGGCTGGAGCTTCGGTGTTCGAAGACAAATATTCCTTGCCAAGTACCGAGAGCTAATCGCCCATTCTCAATCGGAATAACTTCGGACGTGCGCGTTAGGACCATTCTAAGGTGGCTCGGCATATCATCAGGTCCCTCATGGGTGTGGATAAAGTAGTTTTCATTTTCCGGACAGAGGCGATCAAAAAAATGATGAAGATCGGTTCGAGCAGAAGGATCGGCATTTTCATAAATAATAAGACTGGCGCTGGTATGGGCAATGAATACCGTGCAAACGCCTGCCTGGATAGAGGATTCATCAACGAGGGCGTTGACCTGATCGGTGATCTCATAAGTGCCTTTACCTCTCGTTGTCACATGAAATGAAGAGCTCTTAGAAAGCATAGCTCAGTGTCGAGTGGCTCGTCTAAGCGGTAAAGATTTTTTTGGATGTGAACTTATTCAGTTGAAAACCCGGGAAATGCGCTATGTTTCTGGCCTATGACAAATAATATGCCTTTGGTCGGAGTTGTTTTTGCAATCTTGCTTATCTTGGTGGGGGTTGGTGGTTATGTAGGGGGAGACATGGCGAGCAAAACGGCTCTTATCCCTACTTTTTTTGGTCTTCCTTTGCTCATTGCTTCCGCTTTGGCATTTAAAGAAGCGTTTCTTAAGCATGCGATGCATGCGGCTGCAATGGTTGGCCTTCTTGGCTTTCTGGCACCTCTGGGAAGAATCATTCCTCAAGCAGCCAAGGGAAAGTTTGAATTTGATTTGGCAGGAATCTGTATGGTCTTGATGGTTGTTCTCTGCGGTCTGTTTACTGCGTTTTGTGTTAAGTCATTTATCGACGTGCGCAAAGCTCGAACGGCGGCTGGAAATTAATTCTCTAAAATTTCCGAATCCATTGGCTTCTCCGCAAGTCTCAACTACCATGAGGCTTTCAATGGAATCGCTTACTAAATCGAATCAGGCAGAACTTTTGCTCTCAGGAGCCTTGTTCTTCCTAACGGTGTTTTTGTTTGGTCCTGCTACGCTGTGGTTGGTCGAGCAAACCATTTTGCATGACCAGCTCATGCATGCCTTTATCATTCTCGGTTTCGCAGGCGTCTATCTCATGATGGAAAATCGGGAAAAGCTATCGCTCGTCCTGAGTTTCGGGAACCGTAGCACAACCTTGTTGATGATGAGTTTCCTTGTGCTGGCATTAACCACGATCACACATTGGTCACCTTTAATCCTGATTGCCTACTGTTTGGCTATAGCCGGATGGTTGCTGTTTATCTTTGGAGAGCGACTTGCCCGATTTGTGTTAGCTCTACTCTCTGCATTTGTAGGTTACGTATTCTTGGCCTTATTCTTTCCTATCTTTGACTGGCCGCTTCGGGCGATGGCAGGCCAATATGCGGCTGAACTTCTAAATGTTCTAGGACACCAAGTAGAAACGATTATAGCTCACTCGGATGAGCCAAAACTGCTTATGTTTGTTGACGGTTATCCGTTTGAAGTCGCTGCTGAGTGTAATGGTTTTGGAATGATTGCGAGCTGTATTTTGCTCAGTATTCTTCTCGTTTACTACCGGAAGATTGCCATCATTGATAAAATCCTTGCATTTGCATTTTCGGCGCTGATCGGGTCTATTTTTAATCTCTCTCGAATACTGGTCATCTGTCTACTAGCGCCTTATTTTCGAGATCACTATTTAGTTATGCATGAAATCATCGGAAACCTGTTTTTTTGGGGAGCGTTGGCACTAGTCTGGTGGATGGTCCGTGGACTAGGAGATCAAGATAGTCGGAGTAAGAAAACCAATGGAAAATAATCACGGCAAACACATCGTATTTTTTGATGGAGAATGCTTCATGTGTAATCGTTCTATGAAGTTTCTGCTCAACATTGATCAAAAGAAACATTTATGGTTTGCTCCGCTTCAAGGTGAAACTGCAAAACCTATTATTGAACGTCGTGATGATCTAGACGGAGATCTCAAATCGATTGTTTATATTGAACACCTAGGCACTGAAGAAGAAGAAGCTTATCTTCGCTCAACAGCTGTGCTTTTGAGCTTGCGTCGAATCGGAGGAGTTTGGCGGATACTTTCATGGGCAACAGTAATCCCTGCTGGGATTCGGGATACTGTTTATGACTTTGTTGCTAGAAACCGTATTCGTTGGTTTGGTTCTATAGAAATGTGTGGATTGATTCCTTCAGAACAACGGGAGCAATTACTTCCCTAGCCCGTAGCAAGTTTCTAGAGGACGAGAAAATTCTTTTTCTACGATTCCTAGAGTATGGGCTTTTTGGCTAACACGCTTGGAGGCGTTGACAATGATGATGTGCCGAGCATATCGCCAAACAGGGATATCTACAGGGCTATTTCCAGCATAGTCATAGCCACCTTCTCCAAATTTTTTAGATAAGGCTTGGGCTTTGGGAAAACCCGACATGTTATATCCATTCTCGGTAGCGATGATGTCTTTGAATAATCCTGTATAGGCTGCCACGCGTTCTGCGATCAAGCGGTGAGCTCCCGTTACTAGGATAAGTTCGCGTCCAGTAGCTTCTTCCTGGATGAGCCATTGGTACACATCCGTGTGGTAAGGGAGTATTTCGGGTTTGGGAATAGAACGAGCAGACATCCACTCTTTCATAATCGCGCGTCCTCGTGTGGCGAATTGCCAGCTGATTCCCAATCCGTTCAGTGGATTATTTTGAATGAGGTGTCTCATGGACACCCACAGCGTGTCGCCCTTAATGAGTGTGCCATCCATATCGACACAAAGTGGAATGTTCATCTTAAGCTAAGTGAAAACCATGGTTGGTTTATATCGATCGTTTAACGACTATCTCTTAGAGATTATTCTATTTTGGCTGTCGAGGCCATGAATCGAAGCGCGTATAATCGGCTTGGAAGAGTAGATCGACCTTGTCTGTAGGACCGTTCCGCTGTTTGGCGATGTTGACCGCCGCTTTGAACGCTCTGCCATGCTGGTTTTGAATCGATTCAGCCTCTCCATCTTTGCTGAAGGCTCTGCTGAGCAGCATCACAACGTCCGCATCTTGCTCAATCGAACCAGATTCACGAAGGTGGTGCAATGCAGGTTCACCATTTCCCTCTTCTGGTTTCCGGTTAAGCTGGGCCAACACAATAATTGGAATCTTTAACTCGAGAGCGAGAGCTTTAATGCCTCGAGATATCTCAGCCACTTCGACCTGCCGGTTATCTCGGGCTTTTTCACTCGAAGAGGTAAGCAGCTGGAGGTAATCGATAATGATTACCGAGATATTGTGATGTTGCTTCATTCTTCGGGCTTTGGCTCGAAGTTGAGTGATATTCAGCATGCTCGACTCATCGATGTAGAGCGGGTTGTTTGCTAAATCTTCACCAACCTTCATGAGGAGGTCGACGTCTTGTTGTGTTAATGTTCCCTCGCGAATGGCTTGTAGGCGCACGTTGGCACAAGCTGCCAGCATCCGCAGCATTAACTGCTCTGAAGTCATTTCCAGAGAGAAGATACCTACAGGATGCCCCGGTTTGACGAAACGATCTTGTTCATCATCGTAGCGTTCTTTGAGAAAATTTTTGGCCATACTTAGTGCAAACGCGGTTTTACCTACACCGGGACGAGCTGCGATAACAATCATTTCCCCTGCCTTGAAGCCTGTTGTTAGTTGATCAAGTTCATCGAATCCGGATGGAACTCCATCGTAGAGTCCTTTACGCCCCATCCGCTTTTCAATGATGTCGATGGTACTTAGAACGACATCTTTGGAAGTTCGGGTGTTCTGAGCGACTCCCTTTTCTGCAATGGCAAAAATGGATTTTTCCGCCTCATCGAGAACAGCATCTACTTCGTGTTGACGGTCTTGAGCATCATAAACGATCTGTGCACACGACTGTTGCAGCTGTCGAAGCAAGCTTTTGCTGCGAACGGTTTCGATGTGGGAAGGAGCTGTGAGGGTAGATAAAACACTTGCAGCAAGCTCCCCAAGTAGAGCGGCTCCACCGCCAATGGAATCCGCCAATTTGCGGTCTTCCAAAAACTGAAAGACGGTGCTGGGTTCGATGGGTTGGGATTCCGAGCGCATGCTAGCCATGGCTTCGAACAAAATTTGATGCCCTGGGTTGAAGAAGTCTTTTGGGCGAAGTTTTTCAGTAGCCAGGTCAATGACTTCTTCGCTTCCTGAGAGCATGGCTCCTAGAACAGCTTGCTCCGCTTCTGCACTATAGATGGGGTCGATTCCATCTAATGAAATAGAAACTTTGTTTTTGTTCTTATTGAAACGGGTCGAATCGGCAATCATTGGGTATTAGTTTCTCAAATTGAAATTCTTTAAGAAACTATCATAGATAGTTCGATCTGGGAAAGATTAGAGGGGCTTCGTGGAGGAGAGCGGTGTGTACAGTCTGTGGATAAACCAGATTTCGAAATGTTAATAACGTGACTATTGATTCTTAAGTATCTCACAATAAGAGACTTATGTGAAACTTTCATTATTGTTAGTAACTTGGGGAAAAAGGGGCAGCCGTAGATTAGCTGCCAAATCGAACGTAAAGGTAGAAAAGACCAAGGCTGCTAAGGAATGCGAGGGAAATCCAACACCAAATGCGGATATAAATACTTGGCTGATGCTCTACAGCAAGATGTTGGCTTGTGACCAATCGGAAGTTCAGCCAGCCAAAAATCGGAGCAGCTAAAAATGAAAGGGTCGTTACCATATCAACGAGATCCTTTAGCCGATTGAGAAAGCTGTTGATGATTAGTAAGGCAACAAGACAGCAAATAATCAATGTTATGAGATAGAGAAGACGGGACTTTCTAGGTAGGAATGAGAATCCGAGCTGTCCTCCAACCGCAAGGGACCGCGGATAGGCGTCGATGACGGTCAGTGTGGTTGAGAACATAGCAAAGAAGGCAGCGAGACTAATAATAGGTGTCGACCAAGATCCAATTGATTTGCTGTAGAGCTGAACAACCTGACTCGCAAAGACGGCACCTTTATTAGAAAACTGTTCAGTCGTGCCGAACATAACGAGAGCACCGAGCCCCAGAAAAAGAATGGCAAGAACCATCGTCATTATATACCCGACATTAAAATCCAATCTTCCCTGTGATTTGGTCATTTTCTGGCCAAGATCTTTTTCTTTAGCCTGAATCCATAAAGACTGCCAGACCGACAACTCAATTGGAGCCGGCATCCATCCCATTAGGGCGATCAGAAATCCAACATAGGCTTGAGTCCAAGGTGAAGGAAAAACCGTATCGGGTGGAGCAACCGGACCTTTAATTAGTGCAAAAGTAAATGCGGCTACCGTTGCAATAAGTAAAACAACCATCATGGGCTTGATAATCAGATCGAGCCAGGAATAGTGGCCAACTCCGAGTAAAAACAAGCAAGTGACCATGAGGAGAATACTCCAACCCGTGGTGTTTATCGAGGTTCCCAGAATTCCTTGAGTTAACGCAGCCGTAACGAAGGTAACTCCAGCGATGGCACAAACTCCACTAAAGGCATTCAGTCCAAGGAAGCCGTATAGCCATGGTTTTCCCATTTTAAGGTATCCATGTAACAGTGTTTCTCCAGTAGCTATCGTGTAGCGGTGTCCAAACTCGAAGAATGGGTATTTTAGAATATTTACTAACAAGACGAGGCTGACGAGTTGCCAACCGAAATCGGCACCTGCGCGTGTGGATTGAACTAGATGGGATACACCAATAGCTGCTCCCGCCATGAGGAGTCCTGGGCCAAGTTGTTTCCAAAATTTTGTTAGCTGTTCCATAAAGACAACGATCCCACTGATAGCTAAGCGTTCTTTGTCGAGTTCTTCCAGAGAGAATGCGGATAGGTTTTATTTTTTGGTCAGAATCCAGGCCTGGTAGTCGAGTTTGCCCGTTAAGATAGCAAGGTTGTAGGAAATTAGGGCATGAAGAAGAGAAACGTTATCAGCACCTATCTGGTCGTTCCAATGATCTGGATCTCTTGCTAGCCGTCCTAATCTCATGAAGTCTTTGGATACCCTTCCCGGATCCTCTTGTTCGATTGCTTCTAGGAATTCACTTCGATAGTTGTCATGATGAAGGACACTAAATCCTGCAGATTCAAAGGCGTTCGTTAGAAAAGAAGAATCCATAGATGAACGGTGTAATCCAATCGGACGGAGTGCTTCCCAAGTGGTGTGATCCATGTTTGGAGTAGAGATCGCTGTGCACAGCAAGAATCTAGCTGTTTGAGCCATAATCCGGTGGCATTCCGCCAATGCCGCCGATGGATCTTCGACATGGCAGAACATATCGAAACACCACAAAGCATCGGTTGAGCTATCTTCAAAGGGAAGAGACTCAATGGAACCTTGAAGGAATGAAACGCATTCTCGATCTTCATCTGAGCAGTTTTCGATTGCTTGCTCGATCGCAGGAGCAAATGGGTCGATTCCTGCGATCTGAGCATCGGAGAACACCTCCGAAAGTTGAAAAGTATGAGCCCCGTCTCCGCAACCAATATCTACAACTCTCTCTGGAAGTTGTTCGCTGAATTTGTTTTTAAACTGAAACAGAAGTTGGCCGTCGTCACGCGGCTTTAGGCCCAAATCGATCCGTTTCAGGAGTCCTTCATCGTTGTAAATCCGATAAAAGGCTTCTTGAGAAGCAGTTAATCTAGGCATCAGCCAAAGAAATCAGAATGCTATTAGTGGCAGCCGCAACCCGAGCCGCAGCTGCCTTTTTCTTCATCACAGGTAAGATCTTCTTCCAAAGGGACACGTCCAAGTTCAAATGATTTATTAACGTATTTATTAATAATTTCTTGGACTTCGTTCATCATTTGCTGCGCATCGATGAAATTTTTGGCAACTGGGTTTTCTAGAAAGGCAAAACGTTTCTTCTCAAATTCTTCGAGTTCGGACGGGTCTAATTGCTGTCCTTGCATTTGTTTTTGTTCGAGTTGTTTGCCTCGCTCTGCAATGTCCCGGTAGAGCGCCTGGGCATTATCATCATCTAAGAATGCATGGATATCTTTTCGAGATGTCTGAAATGCAGGCTGGTTAAGGATTAATTGGCACAGCTCACGAGTCTTTTCGAC
>JBCCKK010000180.1:0-7028 GCA_039027395.1 Verrucomicrobiota bacterium
AGAAAAAACCGACCCCGAATTGCATGCTTGGACGGAACTATTCATCCCAGGCGGTGGATGGCGAGGTTTCGATCCGTCGACAGGTCTAGCAGTTAGCGACCACCACATCACCCTCGCCTGCTCATCAAACCATCCGGAGACGGCTACAGTGAGCGGGAGCTATCGCGGAAGTGCTCAGCAGGAATTTAACCATAGCCTGAGCATCACCGTAAACTAAGCTACGTCAAAGATTCTGGCTCAGGTTGCCAGTAGGTGCATCAAAGTTATTTGCGTTCGGGTGAGATAGATTAAATAAGACCCCAATACTTTCTTGAGTTGAGAAGAACTTGAACTGATAAGGTCCCATCTCAATGACGGCCCCAGGGCGCAACGGTTGTTGGTTCGTAATCGGATACTCATCAACTTTCAAAGCATTCGTGCTGCTGAGATTATCAATCACCGATGCCTGCTGATCAATGGTTATGCGCGCATGCTTACGCGAAATGAAGCGATCGACCAAAACAATATCACAGTCTGCGGATCTTCCGATAATGGTGGCTCCATAGTTGAGCAGATAAACTTGCTGTGATCCCGATCCATAGAAGTACTTAAAACTCGACGTCTCGGTGGGTTTGATCTCATCACCCATTTTCTTTGAAACCCGCTTTTCGACCACCGTATCTATGTGCTCATCTAAGGAAATTGCCATCTTAAGCAAGATGCTCTCCATCTGCAGCCCTACTGGTTTGAAATCTAAATCCGCTAAGTCCGCATGATAGTAATCCGTGATATGCTTTCCGAAGAGATCCATTAGGGAATCTTCCGACCGCAACTCCAAATTCTGATACCCGACGATTCCACCGGCTTTGATTCGGATGGTCGTCTTACTACCGTCCGCCTCGATCACCATACAGCCATCTTTTTGAGAACGATGCATCCGATGGAGCTCGTTGATTAATGCTTTGTTTTTAATCATCTCAAGACAAAGAATTTAACGTGCTAAACGATAGGTTTCGATACGTCCCAGATCAATCTAGAAGAGTGAAAATGATGTCTCAATTGCAACATTTGCCTCTCCATTCGCTTCCGAAATCTGATTTATAAGAACTATACTACCGAACGATGTCTCGCCACGCCTTAGCTAGTCGCTCATTAGGCAACCAAGCCGTTTCTTTATCACTCCAGTTTGCCGTAGAGGAAGATTCCACTGTTTTTTCTTCGATATGACCTAGCCATCCTTCTTCAGAGTCTAGTTCCACTAGATCTTCACTTCCCTTCGGCAAACGAAGTGGGATGATGTCTTCATAATACATCCGTGCCAATCTCAAGCTTTGGCCGACTCCATGCCCTTCATTCGGTTCTCGAGTCAATCCCCATAAAGCTCCACGCTTTCTTCCTTCAAAATAAATCGAACTAATATTTTTGATGCGCAACTCACTATCTTTCATCCCAATAAAGAACAAACCGGGAACACTTCGTGATTTTTTCTCCCGTCGATCCGTATAATAAGCTCCCTTGTTAACAACAAAGGTCAGAACTCGCTTAGGCTTCCACTGAACATAATTAAAATTGAATTGGCCACCCGCAGAATGCCCCCACATCACAAGCGGTAAATCGCTCAAATCTTTCTGACCGATGGCTTCGGCTAATTCATCAATCGCATCATCGAGCGCATCGCCAGTTCCAGCAGCCGGATCTTGGTAGCCTCCTCCTGAAAAATGACAGGCGACGATACCCATTTGGTGCCTCTCCGCCAAATCTTGCCAATTTGGATCATTCGCCATTCCCCGCCCATCACCATTTGCTCCAGGAACCAAAACAAGCATGGCTCGGGTTGGAGTCTTGGGGTTCGGATGCCAAAGACGAAAATTTGCGGTCTCATAGGCGCCGGGACGTTTTTTAGCGGTTACATCCAATTTAACAGGATCTAACTCAACTTGTTCCTGATCATCTTTTTTCTCCTTCTGTCCAATTTCTTTGTTAGTCGGAGGATCTGACGGATTTGATAGATCCGGCTCATCTGGTCTACTTTCCGATGCGGGCTGACTGTCGTGGAGCTCTTTGAAATTCGTATCAGCCTCAGCAACGAATCCCTCAGCTCCATTCAGGCTTACTTTCAATCCCTCAGAGGTTCTTTCTAGTAGGTTCACCCAAGTGCCAGGTTTAGCTTCGATTTTACCTACCGGAGTTCCATTGAGCATCAGTTGAAGATTCACTGTTTTTTTGAGTTGAACCTTTTTAGGTAACGCTGCCTGCACCCAAATGGAGACGATAATAATGAAAAACCCGAATAGTAGCCCCTGTTTCATATATCAGTTGTAGCACGAGACGCGCCATTGACAAACCAAAGGAAACATTCAAATCTACAGCCATGAAACGGACTCTGCTACTGTCTACTTGCCTAACTTTAATCCTTACGCTTAACTCCTGCGACGTGATCGCCCCAAAAGACTCCCCAGGAACGATGAATAATACACAGCTCGAAGAGCTTTTGAGACAAGTCTGTAGCAGTGTCGAAGGAGAAAGCGGGCAATGGCAGGTCGTCTATAAGGATAAAAAGATCATCTGCCTTACGGACGAATCTCACGACCGAATGCGTTTTATTTCTGCTATTGCAAAAATGGATGAAATATCTGAAGAACAACTGCGCTTTTGCATGTCCGCAAACTTTGACAGGGCGCTTGATGCTCGTTACTGCGTCAGCAGAGATATCCTATGGGCGGCATTTATTCATCCATTGTCCGAGCTGTCTGAAGACTTTGCTGCAGACGCCCTAAATCAAGTGGCGAATCTAGCAGAGAATTTCGGCACTTCTTACGCAAGTGGGGGCTTAACTTTTGGATCGGAATAGTCTCATTTGATGTACCAGTTTGCAGAGTATTGGTAGTCATAACCATTCCCGTCTGGTGTGGGACTAAAGCCAATCCGATACGTCCCTGCGGAACGGGCTCGAAAGCGATGTGAGCCTTTCTTCTCCTGCTTGATTTGGATAGAATCAACGATTTTCGGCAAAGAAAGCGATCCCTCCCTCCAGAACTGAATCGTAAGGTAACCAGATTTCCTTTCCGCTAGCTGGTATTCTACTTGAATACTCTGTCCAGATTGTAAAGAAAACGTGTCGAAGCCCAATTGATACCCGGATTGTGAGCTAGCTATCCCACCTCCTGAAACGTGATATGAGGCAACACCCTTGCCCCAAAAATAGGCAAAATACCCTCCAACGACAAAAAGTAGAAGTGCACTCCCCACTAATGGCACCCAAAATAATCCACTCCCGCTTTTAACTTTAGGTCTAAACCGCATAGCCACTAGATCGCGTTACGATATAGGTTAACCGTTATAAGTTATCCAGTAAAGAAAGCGTTGCGACAACCCCATCATCGGTTACTCGGATAGATTTGAGAGTTGCTTTGGCCAGGCTTTCCGTTCGATCTTTAGAATCCAATTTATAGATCTCTAATCCACCCAAAGTTTTGACAACAGCGGTCCCTATCAACCCGCTAAATTCGTCAAATTTGCTTTTTGGCAGCCCTTTAATATTAAAGTCCTGAACTTCTACATCCGTAAAATGAAATGCTCCCGTTCTAGGTTTGTATTCTAATGAGCCGTCACAGATTACGTCTCCACTCATTGGAACAAGTCCTAGAAAGCGGACTCGGCAGTCCGCCTCAACTCCCAACCTGTTCCTAGATCCCTTAAAATCCAGTTTCGGATTCGACAGGGTGACAGACATCACCCCTCTGCTACGAATGGTCGGAAATTTTCCCGTTACGGCTTTTTCAATAACTTCCTTCGGAATTCTAATCTGAATTCCACCACCGCACCCAGTCAGAGCAAACGCTACTGCCACCAAAACTAATCCTACCAACAACCGGATTGAAATGTTCATAGCCTTTGGTATTAGCAGACGTACGAGGGATCGTTTGTAAAAAGTTAATGAATTTTTGCCTCCCACAGTTCCATTACTCTAGATCTTCCCAATAGGCTTTAAATTCTGAACGAGTAAGCTTGAGATGACTACCGTCAAACTGCTTCCACTCGAGAAGTTTAAAAGGAATTTTTCTGTCAAAAATAAGAACATCCTGGCCTCTCGAATGTTTCACTGTGAACGAAACACGCTGCTTAGAATCGCGCATCTGCTGAATCTTAGCAGGAAATGGTTCCGTTAGTTTGGTTTGATATGGCTGATGTGGAGGAACCATCGAAACCGACATTTCATTTTTCAGAGATTTATAGACAATCAAACGAAGTTTCAATGGGAGTTCTTCGTAAAAGAAAGCCTCCTTGGCTAACGGCCGCTGCTGAATCCCATGTGCCTGATTTTCTAAATAGCCTGCCCAATTATATTTGACGTTTTCACCCTTGCGGAAGGCAGTGTTGAAAATACTCCCAGAAAAGTCTTGGTGAGAAAATGTCCATTTAACCCACTCGGCTGAATCTCTTACCCAGATTCCACTCCAAAGCCGGCTTACGGTCTCTACTCCCCGACTAAACCGGGTGATCTGATTGAGCTTGATCACCTCAAAGTCCCCTTTTCCTTCACCTTCCCATTTTACACGCTGTTTTGCATTCCAAGGCTCCTTAACCCAAACATGAACAACGTCCCCCTGCAACATCTTGCCATTGGAACGAAAGGAAGCGTCATATCGATTTATCTCCGCTTTCCCTTCATCCAAAAGTCCCGCTTTCAGCAGCCTTGCATCTTTAGGCAATCCATCCGAGAGCGTGTTGTGAATCAGGCCGAAGATTACCATGACGCAAAAGGAGTAGCCCCGCAAACACGTCCGATTAAGGAAAGCTATTCCAGCCATCGTTCTAAGCGGAAGTTCTTGCCGTTCTTTTTTCCCCGAAGCTGAAAATACCCATATAAAGAAATGCACAAGCAGCCAAGAATCCAAATTGAGCCGCTCCCCAATTGCCAAGTCTTAAGGCAAAGACCACACCCACAAGTGCATAAATTCCGAGACCTATTTCCAACTCGGGAAGCACTGGAAATCGAACGCGATACATTGAACGATTTGCATCACCTTGCTTCGGCGTCCTCACAAATTCGGTCTCTCGCCCCAAAAATGCTTCGAAAATAGCTCGAGCATTTGCAGCAGCTAACCCCATTCCTGCCAAAGTCAGCGCAGGAAGGAATATTAGTCGTTTCAACCAATCACAATGCAAACAAGCTTGCCCGACGCTATAGAAAAAAACAGGAGCCAAAGACGCTGCAACCAAAACTAATCCAGCCCATTCCGCCCCTCGAAGAGCCCCTCCTGAGAAAAGGACAGGAGGTGTAAAGAGGACCACGAGCAATAGCAACGGGTGAACCGAGTAATGCGTCAAATGGAAAAAGGCCTCTACCTTCGCTTTCCAGGATAGCGAAGACCGAAAAATGCGGGGAAGTAGGCGTATTGCGGTTTGCATCGATCCCTTAGCCCAACGAAACTGCTGGCTTTTATAAGCAGAAAACGAAGCCGGAAGCTCACATGGGACGGGAAGGTTTTGAAGATAGACCCCATTCCACCCCTCCAACTGAGCTCGGTATGATAGATCCAGATCCTCTGTCAATGTAGCCGCACTCCAGCCTCCTGCACCTTCAATCGCTTCAACTCGCCAAACTCCAGCCGTCCCATTGAAATTCATGAATGTTTTTGGATGAGCCGAACGAGCTGCCTGTTCAATAGCAAAATGGCTGTCCAAGCCTACACCCTGAGCCCAAGTCAGGGCTGACACCTCTTGATTAACAAATGCCCATCGCCCCTGGACAAAACCTACATGCTCTTTTAAGAAAAAATGAGGAATAGATTTTTCTAAAAAGTCTTCTGATGGAATGAAATCTGCATCAAAAACCGCAACAAATTCCTCCTTGATTGTCTTCAAACCGTGAGCCAAAGCTCCTGCCTTAAATCCCTGGCGCCTACGTCTTCGAATCACTTCAATAGGTGCTATCGTTTGGCCCTCTTGGCGAAGATGATCCAAGCGCGCGACAGTTTCATCTATGATCCCAACGGTATGATCTGTCGAGTCATCGAGAACCTGCACCCGGTGACGGTGTTTAGGGTAATGCATCCGAGCTGCAGCTTCGATCACTCGAGGCGCAACATGTGCCTCATTGTAGATCGGCAGCTGTGTGACAACTGCAGGCCATTCTAAAAATTGTTCCAACCAGCCTCGAACCCGACTTTCCTCTCCAATGAGTTCCCTGTTTCGGACCCGACGATAAAGGAGCATTACGGCAAGGATCACGTACGAATGAAACGCATAGAGCGCCAGCGTAAGTGCCAAAACCAAATACAGCGTTGAGATTAGAGAGACAAGCAGAGCAGTAATGGATTCCACCTAGTTGGGATTTCTCAGAACCGAGTTTATTCCAACAAGTTTTACTACCACTCTAGAACGAGAGAAAACCGCCGTCGACGTGCATTGCGTGCCCAGTAACAAAGGACGCCTCTTCCGAAAGTAACCACATGATCGATTTTGCGACTTCTTCAGGTTTACCCATGCGTCCTACGGGCTCCAATTGAATATACATGTCCTTCATAGAAGGTGCTCTTTCGATGATTCGATCCGTCATTGCGGTTTCAATAGCACCCGGACAGACAGCATTAACTCGAACCCCAGATTTAGCGTATTCAAGTGCGGCCGTCTTCGTTAATCCGATTACTCCGTGTTTAGCTGCTGCATAAGCTGGCCATTGGGGTAAACCGACAACCCCCGCGATTGAAGAAACATTGACAATCGATCCAGCACCTTGGGGAAGCATAACTTCAAGTTCATGCTTCATGCTCAACCAGACTCCTTTGAGATTTATATTAATCACACGATCCCAATTTTCTTCGGAACATTCGTGCGTTGCTTTCATGTCCCCTTCGATTCCCGCGTTGTTCACTGCACAATCAAGGCGGCCATACTTGTCAACAATCGTCTCAATCATTCGCTTGATGTTGGCATCTTGCGAGACATCAAGTTGCATACTTTCAATACTTAGATCATTCTCTCGACAACAGTCATTGCCGATATAAACAAGGAAGGGCTTGATGCGGCAGCTGCCTATGGTCGAG
>JBCCKK010000181.1:0-6990 GCA_039027395.1 Verrucomicrobiota bacterium
ATAGGTACCAACGAACGAGAAACCCAAATGATTGCAAAAAAATCCAAGAAACTCTAATTTTCCATAAAATGTTTCCAGAGAAAGGGTAATGCGGGAGCAAATTCTTCTGGTTTTTGCTGCATCCACGTTTCTAGGTCGGATTTGGAGATCCATTTTAACTCATCAATCTCCTTCTCGCAGGGCTTGAAGGGACCCTCGTGAATGGTGGAAAAGACTTCGATAAATTCCTGTCCGGTTGCTTCACAGGCTTCTAACTTTCCAAGTTTCTTGAGCCCTCCAGAAGCTTCAGTTCCGAGCTCTTCGGCAAATTCCCTGGATGCAGCTGTCAAATAATCCTCACCTGCATCAACATGACCAGCAGCCGAGCTATCCCAGGTATTCGGATGGCGGTCCTTCGTAGACGAGCGTAGTTGTAAAAGGACTTCATCCTTCTTATTGAAAACCAAAATATGGACAGCTCGATGAAACAATCCCTGAGCATGCACGACACTTCTGGGCTGTTGGCCGATTATTTGATCATTGTTATCAACGACATCAAAAAGCTCATCTGGATTTTGCATCTAGGAAGAGCTTAGGGTTTCTCTAGGCCGCAAGCAATAGAGATGAACTATGAGCTGATTTTGAGAGGTCGATCCACTGGAACAGGTAAGCAAAATGCAAATGATTGATTTGTAGCGTTACTGGTTAGTATAGATCGAGCTCCATCAAAATGAGAAGCGGAACGGTTGAAAGGATCTCGCCTTTGTTTTCAAACTGCGAATTCCTTTCCTTGTGAATTTCTCAATAAGATGGGGGTTTGTGGGGATAGATGGCTGTCATAGTTCTTAGAAGCGATACATTCGTCGATATCGCGAATCGGATGCCATCAAGCTACGGCCTAGGGCTCGGTCTCGAATTTGATTAACGAGAGCGCTTTGAGACGAGTCGTCAACGAGGTTTATGACTTCAGGTGTGTTTTCTGTAAGATCAAATAGAACCTCTCCGCCTGTTGCTTCATATCGAATATATTTGTGATCCTTTGAGCGCAACATCAGATAACCACCTTCATGGTAAGCAATAACATCGTCTCTTCCGGTTATTGAAGATCCTTCGGCTAATTCGGCGGCATAGTTGTTTCCCTGAAATACGGGTGATTCAGGCGCATTGCACAGACCCAATAGGGTCGGCATGACATCCACCAACTCTACTAAGCCGGTGATATCTCGACGTTCTTTGCCGAGTCCTTTGGGCCAGTGAAGAATTAGTGGAACTCGCATAATGTCGTCATAGAACGAGCAATTTTTAAGGATCATTCCATGGTTGCCTGCCATGTCTCCGTGATCGGAAGAAACAACTAAGAGTGTGTCATCGAGTAGCCCCTTTGACTCTAAGTATTCAATTAGAGATCCAATAGCGAGATCCATCTCCGTCACCATCGCTGCTAGTCCAAGTTGAAATTCTTTAAGTTCCTTTGATGAGCGTTCGCATTGGCTCTTTAGTAGCGAAGCGAGCGGTTCAGGTTTATCACCCCATTCTACCGGAAGTTTTTTGATCTCTGGAAACTCAACTTCGGAATAGGTATCGAGAGCCTCTCGTGCTGGAACCAAAGGCGGATGCGGATTGTAAAAACCCAAATGCATAAACATACGGTCGTCAGCTCGGGACTTTAGAAGGCGTTTAGCAGAGTCTACGATCCAACCCGCTTGGCTTGCTTGCCAGGGAGCGTCAACGGGCCTGAGGCAATATTCTTGGGTGCGTTCATCAGAAGAGGGTCTAGGCACTCGAAATGCATCTTTGTATTCAGGGTATTTTCCTTCAAGCCACCGGAACCATGGAGATTCGTAACATCCTGCTTCTTCCGATAATTGAAATATATCGAAACCGTAGTCGTGCCTCTCCCTCGGATCAAAATCCATATCTTCATGAGGTTGGAAATGTAGTTTGCCGATCTGTGCCGTAATATAACCGGCCTCGGAAAAGGAATGGGCAACCGTAGGTTTGAAATCGTTTGGTAAACAATGGCCATTTGTGGTCACTCCCGTTTGTTGAGGATAAAGGCCGGTCATGAAACTGCAACGACTTGGCATGCACAGAGGGGACTGGGCAAAACATTCTCGAAAGTTAACACCAGATTCTGCGATGCGATTGAGATTAGGAGTTTGCATCCAAGGGCTGTTCCAAGAAGCGATGTGATCGGTCCGCATATGATCGGCGGTGATCCAAATAATGCGTGAGGGGCTGGGTTTCATTTGATAGTGTCTAGTAGTCTCAGGGGTTATATCTCTTGTATCATTGTAAAAAGCTTCTTAAAGAGAAAACTGTCATGTTGAAATCGGCTATTGCTTTGGGTGTATGTGTCCTGGGTCTGCACTTTGGTGAGATGTCGTTTGGTTCGGAGGTTGGAGAACTTTCGATTCGGTCCGTATTTCCGCTGGAATCCAAACAGCGAACCCAACTTAAAAAGATTGTCAATGAGGAGGGCGAGGTAGCGAAATTGTTCGAGGAAAAGTCCAACCAGGCTCAAAAACTTTTGTCCAAAGAGCCTAGTCCAGTTTCTGTAATTTATTACGAAGGGATGGTGAATACAAATCCAAAGCGGATTGAAACAGTGAAGCACCTTCAAGATATGGATGATGCGGCATTACTATTGGAAGTGTGGCAGGTAAATGGAAATGGAATGATATCTGAGAAGATTAAAACATATATTACAGCTTGGGCTTCGACCTACCGGCCGATCGGCAATGATGTGAACGAAAACAAGCTCTACCCACTGTTAGTAGGTTACCTCACACTAAGGACTGAGTTCTCGGATGACGAACGGAAGACGATTGATACTTGGGTGCGAGAAATGGGTGAGCTTCATCTTAATGCAATTCGCTCGGAAAAGATCACCTTCAACAACCGTTTCACCAAACGTCTTCGCTTGATTATGATTATGGGGATGATTTTGGATCAGGCAGAATGGAGAGAAGCCTCAAATGAGGGATTCAAACGCTTTGTCGAGCGATCTTTATTTCCCGATGGTACAAGTTTTGACCTAAAGGAGCGCGATACGTTGACGTATCATGCCAGTGCTTTGAAACCTTTAGTGGACTTGGCTTCTTTAGCTCTGCAGAACGGTATCGATTTATATCGTTGGCAATCTCAAAAGGGAAGTTCGGTTGAAAAATCTGTCGCGTTTCTTTTGCCCTACGCTCGCGGCGAAAAGAAACACGAAGAGTGGGTGAATTCAAAAGTAGCTTTGGATCGCGAGAGAGCAGAGGCGGGACTTGCCGAATACCAACCGGGTCAACTTTACGACCCCAAAAAGAGTCTGGAGCTTTTAGAAAAAGTTGAAGTGTTTGAGCCATCGATCATCGAAACAATTGCTAATCTAAAAGATATACCGAACGTAAAATATCTTTCGTGGCAGTTAGTGATCAATCAAGCAATCCGTAGTTCTGCCGTGTCTAAAAACTAGGAAAAGGTGGTTACAGACCGACGAGTTCTGGGTCCATGAGAGCTAATGGGCTGTCTAAACAAGGAACCCGATTTGTCTTAGAGTGGAATAGGAAGAGATCGCCGCTAAGTAAATCTACGAGAATTTGATTTTTCAGTTTAACTGCTTCTAAAAAAATCATTTCAACTTGGTCGAGCGTTTCTAGGGCTGGAATCAAATCATGTCGCCACCAGGCATGTATGCAGAGTTCGTCTAAATTTGAATGCCAAGCAAATGCGCGAGTTGGAGTCGCTGCTTGAACAGGATGTGGGGATAGTGATTTTAGTGGAAAGCGGTCATCCCAAAGACTGAACACAATTTGAGCTGTGCGAAATGACGGCTTGCGGTACGCAACGGTTTTATCGGATCGAATACAGAGTAGCCCTTTCGAATTCCGGCCTTCAAATAATGAGCCGGCATTCATTTTGTAGTGCATGTCAGCCAATTGAAAGAGGTTCATAGGAATTCCCCGTGCGTGATGGCTGAGAAGACGGCGAAGATTCCACACAGCTTGCTTGCGCTCACTCCAAGGATGCTGGCCTAGAGCTAGAAAGGGAAGAGATTCGGAGGGAGCACCTGTTTCTCCTTGTCGTAATTTGACGTGTGGTGCATGCCTGCGGCATAAATTTTCGAGGGACGTTACTTCTTCGAAAGCTTCGTCCGGGTTGTGCGGATAAAAGTGATATGAGAGTTCATCGAGAAGTTGCGACTTGTTTGCTCGGTCCAGAGCTTCGAGAAATCGACCACTATAGTTGGAGGAATCGTGCCGAGCGACGGCTCCACCTATAATGGTCGAATGAGTTTGGAACTTTCGGATGATTTCGGCTGTTCGAATGAAGAAGATGGCGTAGTCCTCAGGCGTTAGCAGGTCACGACTGTCAGGCTCGTTCCAGATTTCCCAAGTTGTGACGGTATCACAATAGCGCACTACAACCTGCTTCACCCACTCGTCCCAGGCATTTAACGCGATTTCAGATCTTGGAATACTTTCCGCTAGTCCAACACCACCACCGCCTGGATAGGCAGGATTTCCATAGGAAAGTTGCAACCAAGGAGAGATCGAGTATGAGTGCGCGGTATCAATGATTTCGTCCAGCCAATCCCACTTGTATTCATTACCTGGATCAGGCTCACATTTAGCCCAACCTGCTTGCAAGCGCACGGACTTGGCACCGAGATCTCCTAAATGTTTACCGCTATGAGAAAAGTCTACGTAGTCTCGATCTAGTGTTTCGCATCCAATACTCCAGGGAGATGATTTGATTTCTGAAGATGGCTTGGTGGGCAGACTTCCTATTCGATTGTATCCTAGAGACTGAAGGAGGGCACTTGTGCCCTCCTCGCAATTGATCAACTGAGTTTGACCTCCTTCGATTGCGGGGTCGAGGTGCACGGGAGCGTGCATACTTATCCGTTCTTTACCGATTGTTTGCGAAGGAGAACCAAGGCTCCAAAGCCTAGAATTAGTAGTGCGTAAGTAGATGGCTCTGGAACGGCAATGAGCAACTGACTCGAGTCGAGTTGAGAACCGGTATAACGAATAGCATCGATGGTGCCTCCGTAGTTAACTCCTGTCGCTGCCGACCCAACGGCGTTGTCGATGTCGCCAATTACAAAATTGGTTCCTGCGTTACTTGTTAAAAGACTTGTATCTGTATGAGCGACTCCCAGTGAGTTCAAACTGTTTCCTGAAGTTGTGACATCTTGAACAAAGAAGTTAATCCCACTCGAAGAAGTGTCTGCCATGTCGACGGAAAGGGCAACGTAGTATTCGTTGCCATTTACCATACTACCGAAAGCCCCGCTTGTAGCATAAAGATCGGTTCGGCCTCCAGAGGTTCCATCGGTGCTGTAAGCGAACCACAATCCAACTCCTTCAGTGGATGCCGAACCTCGCGTTCCAAATAACCAACTAATACTGTTTGAGCCCGAGTTAAATACGCTTGCTAGAACATCGTTTGCATCTTGATACGTGAATAATGCTTCAATGGTGAACGTATTAGAAGTGAAGGCACTTCCAGTATTCGCTGTATGAAGTAGTCCGTTACTTCCTCCGCTCAATGCTCCTGAACCTGAAAATGAGGTGTCGTTGGTAAATGGACTTGCGGTTGTGGCTGCATTGCCTTGAACATTCAACGTTCCGCCAGAGCCTTGAGTGTTAGCGAAGGATCCGCCCTCAAAGTTGTAATCTCCAACGATCTGTCCCTGAATTAGGGAAACGGAAGTGATCCATGCAATCGAAGCAATAAGTGTCGTAATGTGTTTCATACGAAGATGTTCCCAGGGATTGCATCGAAACCCAAGTGGTTCTAAATTAAACCAGTTTAATTAAATTTGAATGAACTCAAAGAAACGCATATCACAGGCCGAGATTGCTAAAGAATTAGGAGTGTCAAAGGGAACGGTTTCATTGGTGCTTCGGGGGATTGGAAATTTTTCGGAAGAAACCCAGGATAAGATCCGACGACTAGCTCGCGAAAAAGGCTATGTTCCCGATCCTATGTTGGGGGCTTTAAGTGCCTATCGAAAAAAAGGAGAGCAACAGCCATTTATGGGAACACTCGGATTTCTTTTGCCGAACCGCGGTCCGATGGGAGGGTTTCTTGGATCATTATGGCGGCAGGGGCAAAAACGTGCGGTTCGATTGGGATATCGTTTGGAGCGCTTTTCAATGGATATATCGGAGATGAGTCCAACACGCCTTGGAGATGTTTTGCAGGCGCGTGGAATTCGGGGGCTGATTGTTGGGCAGAAGCTGGGTAGTCCATTTTGGGACGAGTTTGCATGGGACAAATTTGCCTCGATCTCGGTGACGCGTGTCAATGCTGCCTTGCCAATGGATATGGTTAATCATGATGCGACAAACTCATCACACTATGTTTGGAATGAATGTGTTAAACGAGGCTACCGGCGGTTAATGGTTTTTCTAAATCGAGAGAGTGACCAAAATATTCAGAGACGCTTCTCGAATACGTTTTTGGGTTTACATCGGGATCATCCGGAAACGTTTATTGAGGAGCCCATTCAATACACTGATATTCTAAAGAGTTCTTTGAAAGCTGATTGGATAAAACGTCACCGCCCGGATGCTATCATCTGCCATGATGAAGATGCCGTCTCATCAATTCAGTCTTCCACATCTATTGCCACTACAAAGCTATCGATTGCCTGCTTAAGCTTACAAACGACAACCTCAGATTTCAGCGGAGTGCATCACCCGCGTGGTGAAACAATGGATGCAACCTTGGCCTTGCTCGATCACAAGATTCGGCATGATGTTGTTGGCCTGCCTAAGCATAAGAGGACGGTGCTCCTCGAAGGTAAATGGATTGATGGAAAGTCTTTGCGATCTTCTTAGTTTGATCTTTTCGTCTTTGGAAAAGGCGTTTTAATAGAAAGGATCGGAATCAATGATCCCCGTAACAGAATCAATGTAAGAAGTCTAAGGATGAATAATGTATCACATGTATCAGGCGGTAGGCCAAATATACTTGTGATTTTAATCGATCAGTTGAGACGCGATAGTCTTGGAT
>JBCCKK010000182.1:0-6949 GCA_039027395.1 Verrucomicrobiota bacterium
AGTGGGAAAACACGTTCAACACCTTCACCATAACTGATGCGGCGAACGGTGAATGCTTCGTTGATTCCATGACCATGGCGGGCGATTACGATTCCACCGAAAACCTGAATCCGCTCTTTTTCTCCTTCGCGAACGCGCACCGAAACTTTAACGGAATCGCCAACGTTGAACTCTGGCACTTCTTTTTTGACCTGCTCACTTTCGATTTTCTCAATAATTTTCATCTTAACTCCATTTTTTATAATAAATCCTTACGACGCTCTGCGGTTCGCTTCTCCGCCTGCTCACGTCGCCATGCTTCAATCGCTGCGTGGTTTCCACTCAGCAAAATGTCCGGAATCTTCTTTCCCCTAAACTCTTCCGGTCGAGTATATTGAGGGCCCTCCAAAATTCCTTCGGAAAACGAATCCGAAATGGGTGATGCTTCATTTCCCAACACCCCGGGAAGCAGCCTCACTACAGCATCGATGATGACCAACGCAGCAACTGTTCCATTGGTCAATACATAGTCACCAATCGACAACTCCTCATCGATCCATCCTTCACGGACCCGCTCATCAATCCCCTCATAATGTCCACTGACAAAGATCAAGTGGTCGACCTGACTAAGCTCTATCGCTTTCGCCTGATCAAACCGTTGTCCTTCCGGTGTCATATAAATGACGCGTCCCGGTTGAGGACCTGAGCCACGGGTCGATTCAATTGCCTCCACCAGCGGCTCACATTTCATTACCATTCCAGGACCACCACCAAAAGGTCGATCATCCACGGTGCGATGCTTATCTCGGGCAAAGTTGCGTATGTCTGACAAACAAATGTCTACGTGCCCATTTGCTTGTGCCCGTTTCAGGATGCTGGAGTGCATCGCCCCTTCCAGCATCTCTGGAAATAAAGTTAAGATATCGATTTTCACACCGTCCTTCCGTATCACCGGCTACTGGAGCAGTGCTAACTATTACCGATCCCGAATATCGACCTGAACCGATTGTTTGCGATGCCGCGCTACGGCGTTCACCACATTTCGAATCGCTCGAATCGTTCTTCCTTTTTTCCCGATCACCTTTCCCACATCACCCGGATTTACTTGCACCCGGTAGTGGGTCCGACCTCGCTCTTCTTCGTCATCAATCAACACTTCGTCGGGTTTATCCACGAGGGCGGATACCACAAATTCGACAAAGTATTTCATAATGCATTCGACGAGCTCGC
This sequence comes from Verrucomicrobiota bacterium, assembly GCA_039027395.1. Taxonomy (GTDB): domain Bacteria; phylum Verrucomicrobiota; class Verrucomicrobiia; order Methylacidiphilales; family JBCBYL01; genus JBCCKK01. The sequence continues at coordinate 1,210 of JBCCKK010000182.1, forward strand.
TCGTTCGTTTGTTTTAAAAGTTATTTAGCGACCGCCTGGCTACGAGCGTCTTTGATCAGCTTCTTCACGCGATCGGAAGGCTGAGCTCCTACGGACAACCAGTAATCCACACGTTCAAGATCCAGAGGCTTTACTTGATTCTTACCAATTGGATCAAAGCTACCAATCTCCTCGATGAACTTTCCATCGCGAGGACTACGCTTATCTGCGGCAACAACCTGATAAAATGGTCGGCCTTTCGCTCCTTGGCGTCTGAGTCGTAATACTACCATAATTCTTTATTTTTCGTATCAAGAGCCTTGCCCCTTAGGGCTGGAGGCTGGAAAGCATCCGTTTCAGATTACCTTCCGGGTTTTTCCCCTTGAAAAGTTTAGTCATCATTTTCTTCATCTGGCGGAACCGTTTGAGAAGCTCATTGACCTCCATCACTGACGTTCCACTCCCAGAAGCGATTCGTTTTCGGCGGCTAGCATTCAGTATTTCCGGCCTCCGACGCTCCTTCTTTGTCATAGAAAGAATAATCGCCTCTGTCCGCTTCATAGATGATTCGTCTAGAGCAGAATCTGACATACTACCCATGCCGGGCACCATGCCAAGAAGATTTTGCAGTGGACCCAATTTTTTCATTTGCCGCATTTGATCTAGGAAATCCTGGAGATCGAAGGACTGTTTTCTCAGTTTCTCCTCAAATCGAGCTGCATCTTCTATATTGATCTCTTCCTGAACCTTTTCCGCCAATCCATAAAGATCCCCCATCCCCAAAAGCCGCTTCACCAAACGGTCGGGAATAAAGGCTTCTAGCGCATCCACTTTCTCACCGACCCCCAAAAACTTAATAGGGCAGCCGGTGACCGACTGTAAGGATAAAGCCGCCCCACCGCGGGTATCTCCGTCAAATCGAGAGAGAACAAGGCCGGTAAGCGGCGCATTTGCTTGAAATCCACGAGCTAACTCGGCAGCGGCTTGCCCGGTTGCCGCATCTGCTACCAGGAGGCACTCGTCTGGATTGATAATCTTTAGAGAGTCCTTCAATTCCGCGAGCAATTCGTTGTTGAGATCGGTCCGGCCCGCCAAATCATAGATCACCACCGAGGCTTCGCTCTCCTTAGCATGTTGAATTGCGCGCTTCAGATAGGTTGCTAAAGCTTCGCCACTCTCCGGCCCTAAGACTGGAACTTGTATCTGCTCACCCAGCTTTTTGAGCTGATCAACCGCCGCGGGCCGGCTTAAATCGGCAGCAATGAGTTGAACGGATTCTCCTTCTTTCGTGAGAGCTTTAGCGAGTTTCGCTGCCGTGGTCGTTTTACCTACCCCATTCAAACCACAGAGGGCCAAGTTTAGAGGTCGCTTATCCGAAAGGTCTCGGTCCTCCGAAGTGAAGGTATCGATCAACTCATCGTGAACGATCTTAACAAAGTAATCTCCCGGGCGAACACTGGCTCGAATCTCCTCACCCAGGGCCTTTTCTTTAACCCGATCACAAAACTGTTTTGCGATCTGGTAGTTAACATCTGCGCCCAACAAGGCCAACCGAACCTCTCGAACCGCATCGCTAATGTTCTTTTCATTGAGCTTCCCATAACCTTTAAGCTGCTTGAAAAGCCCCTGAAGTTTATCTCCTAGAGCGTTCATGCTTCGACGTAGACCTCCTCTACCGCTTCGAGAAAAGCGTGCAACAGCCACGTATGAACCTCTTGGATGCGAGCCGTATTGTCATGAGGGACGACAATTGAAAAATCTGCAATCGAAAGACATTTCCCTCCGGTCTTTCCCAAAAGAGCCATTGTATTTACGTTTCGTGATTTGGCTTCTTCTAGTGCGCGGACCACCGAAGGAGAATTACCACTCGTCGAGAACACGATAAGTAGATCCCCGGGACGAGCATGGGCTTCGACCTGTCTCGAAAATACCGACTCAAAATCCCAATCATTGGCAATGCAGGTCATCACCGTGGGATCCGCTACCAAAGCGATCGCAGGTAAGGCTTTGCGGTCGGCTCGATAGCGCCCGACTAGCTCCTCGACGAGATGCATCGCATCGGAAGCACTTCCTCCATTGCCACAGGCGAGGATCTTGTTTCCCTGCGTCAGAGTTCCCACAACCTGACGAGCTGCCTTCTCCACCTGAGGCAACAGCTCTTCCATGTCACCTAGGAGATTGCACAACTCCTTCCATTGATCAGATATACTTGGCATTGCCGGAAAAACCTACATTCTCTTCCCGCACTTGTCATGAAGATTGTCGACCGATACATCCTATCTGCGCTGATTAAACCCTTTCTGTTTTGTCTCATCGCATTTTTCTTTCTCTGGATCATTGTCGACTTATTCAACAACTTATCAGATTTTGTTGAAAACAAGGCCCCACTCATGCTGGTGCTCAAATTTTACGCGGTGCAGCTCGCCGATGCGGCGCAAACGATTCTTCCTGTTGCCTTCTTTTTCTCGCTGCTCTTCGTTCTCGGTAACATGTCGCACTACCGCGAACTGGTAGGTTTTCAATCCGGCGGCCTCTCCCTCGTTCGCATGATGGTTGGCATCTTCATAATCGCCCTATTAGTCTCCTTTACCCAATACCTTCTGTTTTACGATCTCACGCCGACGGCCAAAAGTCGTATGGATAACACGATGAAGGAAATCCAAGGGCGTCCTTCCAAAGAAAATATTTATTCCGAAGTCATCTACAAAAACCCGAGCACCGGAATCGTTTGGTTTGCCCAAGAAGTCAATGTGGCTCAGCGGCGCTGCGTCCAAGTAGAACTTCTGGTTCCCGACAGCATTACAAAGGTTGATGAACGAAAAATTTTTGCCGCACAAGCGGTCTATAACAACGCCCAGTGGGAGTTAATACGCTGCCGGGTTGTCAGTTTTTCGGAAAACGAAGGGCCTCCTAAAATCCAGGACTTAGACTCCATCAAGGCAGATTTTCTGACCGTCACGCCGTATCAAATGGTGGCAGCTCTCCGCCCTCCCAAAGAAATGCGCTGGGGAGAACTTCACGACTTTATCTATGCCAACCCGCATCCATCCGAAGTCTTGATGGCGGAATATAAGACCGAACATTTCTACCGGATGGCTTACCCTCTTGTTTCACCCATTCTCTTTCTCTTTGCCATCGCATTCGCCGTTACGCTCGATCACCAAAGCCGGGCTGCGCCATTATTCAAATGTCTGATCACCCTCTTTTTGCTGTTCCTTTGGATTGCCCTATCGAAGTCATTTGGCAAAGGCTATCGGATTCCCGCCTGGATCGCGGCTTTCAATGGAATTGCGATCTTTGGTCTGATCGGACTCTATCTTTTCGGAGACAAGGTCGGTTGGGTTTGGATGCTCAAACACCGGATGAAGCGAATGCTTTCCGGAAAGTCGGGATAAATCGTGGGCCTGGAGGGAGTCGAACCCCCACGCCTTGCGGCACTTGATCCTAAGTCAAGCGTGTCTGCCAATTCCACCACAAGCCCAGACTGGTCGAGAAACATAGGGCAAATGCCTCCGACGAGGCAACCTCATTTATCAAAATTTTGAAGATACCGACCCACCTGCTAAATCCGATTTCGAATCTCTTTAATTAAAGGGTGAGGATCATTCTGAGGAGAAAGTAGATAAAAATGAATCACCGGCCTCGGTTTTTGCAAAGATCGAAAGACCGTTCCAGCTCCACAATAGTGAGCCAACTGCTCACTGAGTAACGCAATTCCCATTCCCGCTGCCGCCATATTAACCGCAAGGATTCGGGAATCCGCCTCCTCAACTCGTCTCGGGATAAACCCCGCTTGCTGACAAGCTTGGAGGATGTCTGAATAGAGACGAGGATTATCCCGGTAGGGAAACAGAATAAAGGCCTCATCTTTAAGCTGCTGTAGGGTCAGGGAACGTTGCTTACTTAAAATATGATCCTCCGGTAGAACCACTCCGATTTTTTCCTCTGAAATTTTGGTTTGGGCGAGATCCTCCGAATGAGCTGGTAGAGATACCAATGCCGCATCCAAATCACCACGGGCCAACTCACGCTCTAATCCCTCTGAGTGCCCCGGACGCAAACGAAGATTCACATCCGGGTGCGTACCGCGAATGTCTTTCAAAAAGTGCGGCAGCACTCCAGCCATCACCGCTTCCGTGTAACCAATTGAAAGCGTCTCTGAGCCATGCTTCCATGCCTGCTTCACTTCACCAACCAACTGTTCAGAGGCACTCAATAGCTTCCTTCCGTGACGTTGCAGGTATTTTCCCGCTGTCGTTAGCTCTACCTTCTTTTTAGTTCGATTGAGCAGTAGACACTCCATCTCGACCTCTAATTGTTGAATCTGTCGGGAAAGTGCAGGCTGGGACAATGAAAGGGCTTCCGCGGCGCGATGAAAATTTAGGTGTTCGGCCACCAATAGAAACGACCTTAGCTGACGTAGCTCCATTAATAAGTGTTAGTTTGATAACGTATTTGCATCAATCAATAAATTTATAATATTTTACTTTTATCAAAAGCGAAGGCAAATTTGGGCAAATATTAATTCGTTATGGGAAAGACACTGTTTGAAAAAGTTTGGGATGCACATGCAGTGCGCACACTGCCTAATGGGCAAACTCAGCTGCTAATCGGGACACATCTGATTCATGAGGTCACTAGCCCTCAGGCATTTGCTATGCTACGAGAGAAGGGGCTGGAAGTCAGATATCCGCACCGCACCTTCGCAACCGTTGATCACATTGTACCGACAGATCAAAAATTTGAGCCATTCGCTGACTCGCTTGCCGATGCTATGATCAAAGAACTTCGGAAAAATTGCGAAGAAACCGGAGTCACGTTCTTTGATCGAATCACTGGGAAGCAAGGAATCGTTCACGTTGTCGGTCCCGAGCAAGGTATCACCCAACCAGGAACTACGATTGCCTGCGGGGACTCCCATACATCCACCCATGGTGCGTTTGGGGCAGTTGCCTTTGGGATTGGAACGACTCAGGTGCGTGATGTCTTAGCGACCCAAACGATGGCTATCGGAAAACTTAAGGTCCGGCGAATCGAAGTGAATGGCGACTTACCTCCGGGAGTCTACGCCAAAGATGTGATTCTTCATATTATACGAAGCTTGGGCGTCAACGGCGGCACCGGCTACGCCTATGAATATGCAGGAGATCTGTTTGACCGCTTCACCATGGAAGAACGTATGACAGTGTGCAATATGTCGATCGAAGGCGGTGCTCGCGTCGGCTACGTCAATCCTGACCAAACTACGTTCGAGTTTCTGAAAGGTCGCCCCTATTGCCCAAGTGGTAGCGAATGGGACGCCACCGTTAAGCGCTGGGAAGCCTTTGCCTCAGATCCTGATGCTGAATACGACGATGTGGTTAAATTCAAAGCGTCTGAAATTCGGCCTACAGTTACTTGGGGAATCACGCCTGGACAAGCCGTCTTCGTTGATGAGTCAATCCCATCTCCTGAAGATGTTCCTGAACCCGAGAAAGCAACAACCGAAGAGGCTCTCGAGTATATGAAATTTGAACCTCGCTCTCCGATCAAAGGAAAGAAAATAGACGTCGCTTTTCTTGGTAGTTGTACAAATGGAAGATACAGCGACTTTCTCGAAGTTTCTAGATTTATCAAAGGAAAGAAAGTTGCATCTAGCGTCAAGGCGATTGCCGTTCCTGGTTCCCAAATTGTTGCCAAACTATGCCAAGAAACTGGAATCGACGATATTTTCAAAGAAGCAGGTTTTGAATGGCGGGATGCGGGATGTTCTATGTGTTTG
>JBCCKK010000183.1:0-6859 GCA_039027395.1 Verrucomicrobiota bacterium
AAGACAAAGAAGAAGAGCAGCTTTGCATTTTGAAGTTCATAGCCTGGGATGTTCAGACCCAATAGGGCGGGCGCGTGGCTCACGCAATACACGGTGATCATTAAGGCCCACTGAATCTTGGCGGTGCGGGCTAAAAAGTTTCGGTTATCGGCTGCCAATGCATTTCTAATGGGAATAAACAGAAAGGCATAGATGGGGATGAAAATACTGAAGACTCCGTAGTTGTTGAAGCCAACCAATAGATAGTGGACGGGAATGATGATAAAGAACGACCAGAAGAGGGTTCGATGATCTCCGCGATGGGTGGGTGTCAGAGTAATGAATTCCCGAAAGGCGAGGAATGACATAACGCCAAAGAGGATCACGGATCCAACACCGCCCGAACCGATGGCAAGCATGAAGACCAAGGTCATTCCCCACCACGCGTTGACGCGAGCGATCAAATTGTCAATGGTTTCTCGGCCGGCAACAGAAGTTATCTTCTTTTTCAGAATGAATCCCAGAAGACTTGCCAGGGAAAGCAGAGTGATGACTCCACCGAGCATTAGAATGAGTTCAGAATCAATTTTCATAAGGCATTAGGTTTTGCACGGAACGTTCAGCGCGTCTTAGAAACACATCTTTGGGTTCCTGGGGTTGAAGTTTGAGGGTGCTGCCGAATGTGATCGAACAGACGATAGGTAGTGGTAAGACTTCCCCCTTGGGAAGCACTCGGTTGAGGTTTTCGATGTAAACCGGGATCAGCTCGATATCGGGGAACTGTTGGGCAATGCGAAATAATCCGCTTTTAAACGGCCTTAATTCTCCGGTCATCGATCGACCACCCTCTGGAAAAATGATGAGCGAGTCCCCTTGTTCGAGGGCGTCAAACATCTGAGAGAGCGGGTTGTTGGTTTTGGTGACACGTTTGCGCTCGATGAGCAAAGCTCGAAAGACGTGTTCTGCGAGATAGTTTTTCAGAACTCCTGATGTCCAATAGTCATGAGCGGCAACCGGTCGAGTCTGGTTTCTGAGCTTTTCAGGAAGGGTGGACCAGATACCTAGAAAATCTAAATTACTGGTATGGTTTGCAAAGTAAACGCGTTGTTGCGTGGTAGGTAGGCAGCCAACCCACCGACCGTGTGCGCCTGTAAATAGTCGAACTGCTTGGGCGAGAGAATAATTAATCATTGTTTTGAAGCTTTCTTGCGATGGTTTGTGTTCGTTTCCAACAGGTGATGAACGATCCCAATGTGATCACGATCAGGATGGAAATGAGGCTGAATTTGGGTTGCGATTCGTAAAAGAACTCAAAGATCATTCCGAAACAGGCTAAGGTGAGGAGAAACATTCGCTGGGGCTTAGCGATGGGTCCTGAGAAGTCTTGCTCTTGTCCCAAGGATCCTCCCAAGCAGCGTATATAGGCGGTAGATACGGATGCAATTGCGGCAGCCCATCCCAGGGTGATTCCGAGTATTCCCGAACCACAGGCATAACCTGCTGCGATGAGCAGGAGGATATCGGCGATTCGGTCTGGAATTTCATTAAATAGAATTCCCGTCGGAGATTTCTGATCGCCTTCGACGGCCATTAAGCCGTCGAGCATATTTAGGAGGAGGCGCAATTGAATACAGATTGCGGCAGCAATGCATAGAAGCACGAATGTTGAAGTTGAGGATAGGTTCATCGACAGGAAACAGAGGGCCCCGAAAAGTGCGGCGAAGATACTCATCACGGACACGGTATTGGGAGTCAGTCCGAGATGAATGAGTTGGTTTGCTAGGGATTTAGCCCACCATGTAGCACGAGTTTTGATCGGACGCCTGTTTGCGATCTTTGTCATTGTTGTGTCTGTTGGTTTCATAAGATGCCCAACGTTTTAATAGATTTTTGGACTGTGATAAAATTGATAGTTTTTATGTAATCATTGATTCAATTAATGATTGCGATCTGGCCTTTAGATGGGTTGGTACGGATCCATCGGTTTGCTGGGTGTAAATTCAGGTCTGTATGCTCAATCCCTTGGTAGATCATTACAGCAGACGAAGTTCTTATGGATTTCGCATGAGAAACCCCTTGCTCCCAGGGGTTTAATGCTTATGCTTTAAGCACTTATGACACTAGATGGACAATTCAACCCGGCTGAGCTTCATAATCGATTAAAGCAACTCGGGAGGTATCTTTGACCTGCCTGATCTGAAAAAACGTCAGTCCGAGTTAGAGGAGCAAATGGCAAGTCCCGGTTTCTGGGACTCACCTGAGAGTGCCCAGAAAGTCAGTCGCGAAGCCAATCGATTGCGGTCGAATATCAAGCAGTTCGAAGACTTGAAGCAACGTGTCGGTGACTTGCCCCTTCTGATGGAAATGGCTTCCGAGGAGGAGTCGAAAGAGGCCGAATCTGAGTTTTCAGATGAATATACCTCGTGTGAAGACGCTTTGGACAAGTTCGAGATCCAGACACTTTTGGGGGGTGACCACGATGACAAACACGCACTCATTAGTCTACATGCTGGGGCCGGGGGAACCGAGGCTTGTGATTGGTGTAGTATGTTGTTTCGGATGTATCAACGGTGGGCTGAACGGCATGAAATGAAATGTGAAGTTCTCGACAGTCTGCAGGGGGAAGAAGCGGGCTATAAGAGTGTTTCTCTTCGAATCGAAGGAGAGTTAGCCTATGGCTATCTTAAAGCCGAGCGGGGAGTTCATCGGTTGGTGCGCATTTCTCCTTTTAACGCGGCGGGTAAACGGCAAACATCGTTTGCTTCGATGGATGTGGTTGCGGAAATTGACGATGATATTGAGATTGAAGTAGCCGATAAGGATATCCGCGTGGATGTGTATCGATCTGGAGGACCTGGAGGGCAGGGGGTGAATACGACGGATTCTGCAGTCCGAATTACTCACTTGCCAACAGGAATTATTGTCAGCTGTCAGAATGAGCGTTCCCAGATTAAGAACCGTGCGTCGGCGATGAAGGTGTTGAAGTCTCGGTTGTACGAGGTCGAGATGGACAAAAAACGCTCCGAAGCGGAAAAGCATTACAGTGAGAAAGGTGAAATTGGATGGGGGCGTCAGATTCGTTCTTACGTGATGCAGCCTTATCAGATGGTGAAAGATTTAAGAACGGGAGAACAGTCTTCCGATGTAACTGGGGTGCTCGACGGGGATTTGGATGAATTTATTAATGCGTTTTTGAAAGGTAAAAAACGAACGGATACCGATGATGACGACGATGTCTGACAAACTTGCTGAGATTATTCAGCACAAGTATACGGAAGTTGAGCGAATTCAAAGTCTCGAAGCGGATTTGAAGCGTGAGGCTTTGGATCGTAATGAATACCGCGGATTTAAGCGCGTCTTGTTTCAGCCTGGTTCTCCCACGCTCATTGCTGAGGTCAAAAAGGCATCACCCTCTGCTGGCGTTATTGACAGTGGATTCGATCCGTTAGCCCAAGCATTGATCTATCAAGAGGCTGGCGCGGATGCTCTTTCGGTTTTGACCGATGAAAAATATTTTCAGGGGTCTTTGGATTACCTAAAGGCGATCCGGGAAAAGACGATGTTACCGCTGCTGCGCAAAGACTTTATTGTTTCTCCCGTGCAGATTTACGAGTCAGTCGTCGCCGGTGCGGATGCAATTCTGCTGATTGTGGCCGCGATGGATCGAGATCAACTGAATGCGTTATACGAGTGTGCGCGTGGGTTTCCTCTGGATATTCTCGTCGAGGTGCATGATTTGAGGGAAATGGATGTCGCCCTGGATTTAGGGGCGGATATGATTGGGATTAATAACCGCAACCTCAAAACGTTTAAAGTCGATTTGCAGACCACCGCGGAGCTGGCCGAGGAGATTCCTTCCGATTGTTTGGGAATTAGTGAAAGTGGGATAAAAACAGCAGAGGATGTTGCTTTTTGTCGCGAGGAGGGTATCGATTGTTTTTTAGTTGGTGAAACACTGATGCGTAGTGATAACGTAGCGGAAACGATCGAAGCGCTTTTTGGGAGGTAGCAATGATACGAACAATTCTGATCTGTTTGGGGATTTGGGGATGTGCGATGCCGGCCATGGCCATCCGGGTGTTTATTGATTTTGGGGATGGCGGATTTAAAACAACGTCACCTGACCCGAAAGGAGTGCATTGGAACAATGCGGTTTGGAATGGGCCAGGGCATACGTCTCCGTTGAGTTTGAAGCGGGCTGACGGGCAACCCATTGAAGCGAGGTTGCGTCCGATCCAGCCTTTTTTTGGTGGATTCACTAGCGGGGATAACCAGCAGAATCTGTATCCCTATAATGCAGGGAAAGACCGTTGGTCGCTCGAAAAGGGCAAGGTCGAAAAAGCTGTTATCCGATTTAGCAAACTCTCTCCCAGTCTCAAATATACGTTTGCGTTCTTTGCGACGCGCGATGCGCCTATTGATTTCATTACGCGATATTCCATTGGAAACCAAAGAGTGACCTTGAAAGCAAACAATAACCGGAATGATCGGGTTTGGATTAAAGATGTTTCTCCAAATAGAGATGGGATAATCGATGTAGAGGTAACGATTGCTGGTGGGCCCAATGGCCATCTTTCTGTTATGGAAATGACCTATGTGTTCCCTGAAAACCAGGCAACATCGAAGGCAAATCAACCCGCCCCGGTCTCTTCCGCTCCGAAAATTGAGGAAGCGAAATCAGAGATTGATGAGGAGCTTGCGGAACTCGGTTTGGACGATGAAGGCAACAGCCAAGTTTTCTTTATTCTTGGAATTATTTTGATGTTTTTGGGAGCCGGAGTGATTGGGGGAAGTGTTTGGTATTTGCTTAAGCGCTAATACAAAACCCTGAAAACCTAGTCCGTATGAAAATTAAAGTCTGTGGGATTACGAACCTAGAGGATGCTGAATATGCCATTTCTCTCGGGGTAGATGCCTTGGGGTTTATTCTTTTCCCGGCGAGCCCTCGTTACATCGAGCTCAATGCGGCAGTTGAGATCATTAGGCAACTCCCTCCGTTTGTTACACGAGTTGCAGTTACGGTGAACATGACGGACGATCAACTAAAAGAGGTTGAATTTGCCGGGTGCTTTGACCGCTTCCAATTCCATGGAGACGAGTCATTGGAGCAATGTCGCAGGTGGCGATCGCACACTTTGATCAAAGCGATCGGATTGCCGATCAAACCATCCCAAGTTGCTCTGGCAGATTATCCGGTCTCTGCCTTGTTGATTGACAAAGCCTCAACGAGTTATGGTGGAACGGGTGAAACGGTGGATTGGAAAGAAGCGGCAAATATTTGTCGCAACGTGCATCATCCCGTGATTTTAGCAGGTGGTTTAAATTCAGATAATATTGAGCAAGCCATCAAAACTGTGCAACCTTATGGGGTGGATGTTTGTTCCGGAGTCGAAGCCTCTCGCGGAAAGAAAGACCACGAAAAGCTTAAAGAATTTGTATTAAAATGTCGAAAGTCGCGATAGAACCAGACGCAAAAGGACACTTCGGTTTATTCGGAGGAATGTATGTTCCGGAAACGCTCATGCACCCCCTTAGGGAGCTTGAGGCTGCCTACCAGGACGCTTTAAAAGACGAAGAGTTTAATCAAGAGCTTCAGCAGTTGCAGCGGGATTATACCGGACGACCCACACCCCTTTACTTTGCTGAGCGGCTTACCGAAGTGCAGGGGGGAGCTAAGATTTACCTTAAACGTGAGGACTTGTTGCATACGGGAGCCCACAAGATCAACAATGCTTTAGGGCAGGTGATGTTAGCGAAGCGCATGGGTAAACAGCGGGTTATCGCTGAAACGGGTGCGGGGCAACATGGCGTAGCCACTGCGACTTGTGCCGCTCGATTTGGTTTAGAATGTGTGGTTTACATGGGAGCAGTTGATATGGAGCGACAGTCGCTCAATGTGAAACGTATGCGCTTTTTAGGTGCTGAGGTAGTGGCTGTTGAAGCGGGGCAAAAGACGCTTAAAGAAGCGGTCAACGAAGCGATGCGGGATTGGGTGACCAATGTGCGGAGCACTCATTATGTTTTGGGAACCGCCTATGGATCACATCCGTATCCCATGATTGTTCGGAATTTTCACCGAATTATCGGTGACGAAGCACGTAAACAAATCCTCGAGCGTGAGGAGCAGTTGCCGAACTTGCTCGTTGCTTGCGTCGGAGGAGGGAGTAATGCCATCGGTCTCTTCTTCCCATTTCTTGAAGACGAAGGCGTTAGAATGATGGGGGTCGAGGCAGGTGGAGAAGGGATTCAGCAAGGAAAACATGCCGCCCGTTTTCAAGGCGGTAAGCTTGGGGTTCTACAGGGGACGAAATCGTATGTTTTGCAGGATGAGGATGGTCAAATTGAGCTCACTCACTCGGTGTCTGCAGGTTTGGATTATGCGGCGGTGGGGCCTGAGCACTGCTATCTCAAAGATATCGGAAGGGCTGAGTATACCTACGCGACCGATGATGAGGCGTTGGCCGCGTTTAAGGCTCTTTCCGAATTGGAAGGGATCATTCCCGCTTTGGAATCCGCTCACGGAGTTGCCCAGGCCCTCAAGTCCGCTTCTGAAATGGCCAAAGACGAGATTGTAATGGTCAATCTCTCGGGGCGAGGGGACAAGGATGTCGAGCAAGCGGCTCGATTCCTTCAGGTTTAACGTGGCGCGGCTATTATGAAAAGCATGACCGGCTATGGTGCAGCTGAAGGCAAGGCCAAGGGTAAAGTGGTCCGGGCCCAACTCAGTTCGGTCAATAGCAAGCGAGGGTTGGATTTAAATATTTCGCTACCTCGCTCGCTCGAAGATCAGGAGACATTTGTTCGGGAAATAATCAAGGCTCAAGTAACTCGAGCTCGAGTCAATGTTGGGTTGACGGTCCAGGACGAAGGAACTCCTAAG
>JBCCKK010000184.1:0-6731 GCA_039027395.1 Verrucomicrobiota bacterium
AGTAAAGTCACATTCAACTACATCCGCGTGCGTATGATTTTTCAGCACGGAAGGCATATTCACCAATTTTCCATTATGGATAATATGTAATTCATTATCGTGTTCCGCCCGAAAACCTATGGTTCCGGTGTGCACAACGACACCATCACTATAACGAACGATATTAAAAGACTGACCTGCCATATCGTTAAGCTCCAGATGTCCCAAATCCCCCATCCACTGAGAAACATAAGCAATCTTTCTTCCCAACTCGGCAAACCCAATTTGGTTAACATGTATCGACTCAGACCGCATACGAGTTGAATCTAAAGTGAAGGTAAATTCATTTAAATTATCCGCCAAATCATTGACGGTAATCGTATACGTGTTTCCATCCACCATTTCCTGAGGAAGCTTCAAATAAATTTTATGCTCCAAGGTATATTCGATATCGGCATTTGCTTCATTGAATTCAGCACCCTTAGACTTTCGTCCAATCAGAGACGGAGTTACGGTACCCCATCCACTGTGATCGGGACTGGTAATCGTGTAATTAGCCAGCGTTTCTGCCTCACTCAGATCAAGAGGGCTGTGGTAAGTAATGTTATCAAAACCTTTCCACCATTCTTCGCCCTCACCATAATATTCAATGTGACCATCATCAAATTCGAGAAGAAGCACGTCTTTTGCTACCAGAGAAACTCTTTTAAGGTCAGACGCAGCTAGTTGATTTACCCAAAACCCTAATAGTAGGGCCACGATGAAAGTTCGAATGGCCAAGTTAAATGTCATTTTCATAGAACACAGTCCTTTTCTTTGATTAGTACAGTTAATGTTTTACCTATTTACTATACTACTAGTTAGGATTGATGGTGTGTGCTCTCAACGAATTCGTACTGCAACCTGTTTCATAAGACAGCAACACGGTTGGATGCTCAGGACACGATAGAACGGTGCTGATTGATCGCACAGATTAAACGTACTGGGCACTCTCGGTATTTGCCTAGATAGTGACCGAAAGCTTTCTGGACTAGAGATCAAGATCCAAAAATTAGGTAGATCTGAGTAACAATAGAAAGTGAATCTTAATCCACATGCCACTCGGGAAGACCCGCAGGTAAAGCCGCAGGCTTTTTACAGGTCGTCTCGAGTTTGATTGCGCTGCCAGATTTACTTGAAGCTTCGAACGCCAACATTGCTTCGAGCGTGTGCAAAGCAATATCGGCATTCACCCGATGGGGACGACCATCCTTGATCGCCTGAACCATGTCCATCACTCCGATCATCCGTGCATTCTTCGCATGGGTTTGCGGAATCTCTCGAACCTCTTCATCTTCCTTTCGACGAACTCGAATCGGCCTGGGAAAGTTATTCGGATCACCAACGTGAAGTGTCCCATCCGTGCCAAAAATCTGAAAGTTTCCACATTCACTATTCTTTACGTCAAAACTCATGATCGTTGTAACAAGAGCTCCACTTTCAAATTCAAGGACTCCGGTCAAATGCGTCTCCGTCTTAACTGGCAGAATTTGGCCAAATGCATTCTCGCTAGTTGCTAGCCGCTCATCGAAGGCTCGCGTAGTCTTTCCGGTTACAGATCTAATCGGCCCCAAAAGGTTGATTAACATGTGAATATAGTAAGGCCCCATGTCCATCATCGGGCCTCCTCCTTCATCATAATAGAATCCTGGATTGGGATGCCAGGTTTCATGACCAGCGCACATCATCGAAACCACGCCTGCAAACGGCCGTCCGATCCAACCATCATCGAGCAACTTGCGAGCCGTTTGCGCATTGCCAAACAAAAATGTATCTGGAGCACAACCCAAGCGGAGGCCTTTAACTTCCGCATGATCTCTAAGGCGCTTTCCCTCTTCGAGATCCACTCCAAACGGCTTTTCACTATAAACATGTTTGCCCGCATCCAAGCACTGAATACCCACAGCCACATGTGCTTGAGGAATCGTCAAATTGACTACTAATTCGATTTCTGAGTCAGCTAGAAGCTCGTCGACCGAACAAGCCAAGCGGCCATACTCATCTGCCTGACGTTTCGCAGCTTCAGGAAACAAATCAGCACACGCCTTTACCTCCAAATTAGACGCCTGCTGTCCGCCCTTGAAATAGGCACTACTAATATTCCCACACCCAATAATTCCAATCTTCATTCTAAAATACCTTGATTCTTCGTGATAGTTCACAGCCGTCTTTTAAAAGAAAGCTATATGGATTATTTGTTCAGAATAAACAAAGGCCTATTGATTAAAATAGACAATTCAGTCGAATTTATGGATTTTTAAATCAATCTACTCAACCGAACTAAGGAGCCCTACTCAGCTACTACGAGTTCCAGACGATAAAACAACCGATCCGGCGAACCAATGGTAGGCGTCAATGTCACCTCCACGATCTCATACCCCGGGTGCGACTCCACAATAGATTCCGTAATATCCACCTTAACCCCACCCACATTCTGCCCCGACACATACCAATTCACCAAATCCGGTGACCACTTATGTTGACCGACCAATCCGGTCGCTCCTGTGCTCCGACGAATCTGCGTTTTCAACGAATTGGATTCACTCGCATCCACGGTTGTTTGCTGCAGCCCATAACCGGAACTCGAGGACGTCTTACTGGTCCCTTGGAAAATTTCGAGAATGTCCAGATCTCCATCACTATCTGAATCTAGCGTGTACAAATCATTAGAATTAAAAGGATCAAATCCGTTGTCTAATTCCCATTGAGCTGTCGCACCATCACCATCGGCATCCTCCAAGGCGTCTGTAAAACGGTATACATATACGCTACCTGAATTATAACCTGCATCATCGTCGCGATAGGATCCTATAAATGCGGTGTCCGTTCCTAAACTTACCGAGACACCAAAACGATCGCCAGACCTTCCGTCTGGCGCAGTAAACTTAATTTCTTGTTCCCACGCATTACCATTGTGAACAAACAGATAAGCACTCCCCGAATTGCTTCCTATTTCATTGTCCTTGTCTGCACCAACTATTGCGATACCACCTTTATTTATACTCACTGAATTTCCAAAGAAATTTTGAAATCCTCCATCTGATGCTGTCAACTTGGCTTCCTGGGTCCATAGGTTGCCACTACGAATAAATATGTATGCACTACCAGATGCACTCGCATTTTCATCATCAAGATGTGCCCCGACGAGAGCGGTGTCTCCATCTATAGAAACCGAAATACCAAATTCATCGCCTCTTGCTCCGTCATTTGCCGTCAACTTGGCTTCCTCACTCCATATACCCTTATCATTTATAAAGACATACGCACTGCCAGAATCGTTTCCATTATCATTATCTCTGCGTGCTCCTATCAGAGCCGAAACTCCATTGAAGCTAACAGCTCTACCAAACTCATCATTATGTGATCCGTCACTCGCTATCAGTTTAGCTTCTCTGTTCCAACTCCCTTGCACATTAGTGAATACATATGCACTACCTGACCCGCTACCATTATCATCATCACCATAAGCTCCTATTAAGGCGGTATCATCGTCAAGACTAACAGACCGTCCAAAGTAATCACGAGATTGCCCGTCAGAAGTTACTAATTTACATTGTTCAATCCATATTCCATTAACTCGCTCAAACAAATAAGCACTACCAGAATCATCACCTGCATCGTCATTTCCATGTGCACTTACGAGTGCTCTTTGCCCACTCAGACTCACGGAAAAACCAAACCAATCGTCTGGCGCACCATCTCCAGGAAGCAATTTTGCTTCGTGCACCCAAGAATTCCCATTGCGCGCCAGAACATAAGCACTACCGGAAGTTGACCCATTATCGTCCTCTCCATATGCCCCAACAAGAGCAGTATCACCATCCAAACTTACTGAATATCCAAATAAGTCATTTGATGTCCCAGTCCCAGTTGTAAGCTTTTTTGCTTTATTCCACATACCCACTTGAAGCGCATAAACATAGACACTACCGGACTCATCTCCATTTTCGTCATCACCAGGATCCCCAACAAACGCGATGTTTTCCCCCAAAGCAATATTCGAAATAGAGGCGCTGATAGTTCCAGAATCAATTCGCTCTATTTGATCCCAGGCGTTACCATTACGCGAAAACCAGTAAGTTCCAGCCAAAGAGCCAACCAAGGCAATATTATTCTTTAAACTAATCGACGAGCCAAAAGTATACCCAAATCTGCCATCATTCGCGGTTAGCTTTGCTTGCAGACTCCAGCTCTCATCAGCATAAACATACACGTAAGCAGCACCTGAACCATTTTCCTTACCATCATCGGCGGTAGCGCCAATCAAAGCCGATGATCCATCCATACCAACAGACCAACCAAAACGATCACTCGAGAGGTTTCCGGCCACAGCTAACCGGGCTTCTCGGTTCCAAACCCCTTGGTTGCGCTTAAAGATATAAACACTACCTGCTAATGCATCATTACGTGGAGCTCCTATTACCGCTTTGCTACTATCTAGATCCACTGAAAAACCAAACCAGTCATTCGCAACACCATCTGCACCTGCAGTCAATTTAGCCTCTTGGCCCCAAATATCATCACTACGAACAAAGACATATGCAGAACCAGAGCTGTTACCATGATCGTCGTCTCGATATGCACCTATCAATGCTGTATCATCATCTATACTTACGGAAGTACCAAACCTATCTCCTGATTCTCCATCTCCCGCCGATATTTTCTTAACCTGATTCCAAGAGCTTCCATCGCGCATAAAGATATATGCACTTCCAGAATTACTACCTCTATCATCAGCCCCACTAGCTCCGATCAACGCAACATCACCACTTAAACTAACAGAATAACCAAACGCATCTCCACTCTTACCATCCAAAGCGATAAGTTTAGTTTCTTGAACCCATTCAGCGCCGTTGTTGACAAAAACATAAACACTACCTGAGTTAATGCCGTTTTGATTATCTCCGAAAGCAGAAATTAAGACTGTGTTACCATCTACGTCCAGCGATGCTCCAAACAGATGATTCATCGAGCCCACGAGTCCGAGTTTTTCTTCCAAAGAAACAATTAAAGGATCCACCACAATCGGATACACCGCAGAACCATCTGCTACAACTATTTGAACACCTTCGGCTGTGGATACCATCGAAGCATCCAGTTCTTCTCCATTAGCATCCCAGACTTTCAAGTCTTTATACGCCAATCGTGGAAGCCCTTGTTCATCCACAAACTGCAAATCATCGGATCCCGGCTCTCTGCCTTCCAAAGCCTCTACCGAAAATCCCTCCACGTTTAAATCCAAACGAATCCCTTCTTCCGACGCCGAAGCCGGACGTTCTTGAATCACAAACCCATGCTCAATACCTTCTGGCTTGTTGTCATACCACTCGACAATCCCATCATACACATACTCGATCTGACTCCCCTGCTGCCGAATTTCCTGGAGTTTTTGAGTTCCAGATTGGTGTTGCAATGAAACAATCGTCTGCCAATCCTGCCCCGCATACCCCGACTCTAATCGCACTTCTCCGTCGGCAAAGCGCGCATTAATCTGATTCCTCGGGTTCGAGGCGAAAAAGTGCACGCCTTCGTTCTCGGGAAACGTCCGCTGGTGATCGGTTAACGGCCGGATTTCCCGCCGCGCTTCGCTAAAGGCTTTCCACAGCGATTGCTGTTCGGTCTGCGGCAGCGAAGACGCATCCGTGCCTTGCAGTTCTTTCACGGCGGCAGGTTGAACCATGGATGCTTGGCTCGCGCTTTCCCGTAGCGGATGTTTATCAAGTAGCAGAGTCGATTCCAATGCGGTATCCGGACTAATCCGGATAGTAGCCGCCACAGGTGCCTCCGCAGGTCCGAGATCACCAGAACCCGGATTGAGCCGTAAAAAAAAGAGAAGAACCAGCATAACCGTCCCCACAATAAACACGGCCAGGCAGGCAATTGAGATTGTATATCTCATTCAGCGGATACGGTAGGAAATTATCGGAAATACACAAGCCTGCTTAACGATTTAGCCTCATTAGAATTTAAGCATTTTGCTCTATGAGAAGCCATGATACATCTGCCACATCTCAGCAAGGATAGAAACCGTCCCGATTTTCATCGGTGTGGCGGATTAGACTGACAAATCTCACAAAGCCTATCGCCCCACTACCATCGGCGATGATGCATTTCACTTTAGAGTTCGGGGCAGAACAACTTTCAGTAAGAAATAATTTCCAGCCCTGAAACGCGGGAAAATTCGTCGACATTCCGGGTAACGAGTGGCATGTCATGCACTACCGCCGTTGCGGCAATCCAGAGATCATTGGCACCGATCATTTTTCCGTCTTTCCGGAGATCTCGATAAATACAACCAAAATTCCATGCGATCTCGTTGGAATATTCAAGAAGGATATGGCTGGAAATATAGTCACGCCATACTTCATAACGGCTTAACGTTCGTCCAGCTGCTAATTCTCCTGCTATCGTAAAAGTAATGGCCGTCTTTTCATGGCATCCCTCAAGAAACGAAAGAGCCCTTCCCTTCTCAGCACGTCTCACCTCGCGTTCCGCATCAATTAGAAAACAAGTATCAAGAATCATAGATGTCTGGAGGGGAATCATTACGATTCAACTCTTCAATCAGATTGCAATCCTCTTCTGTTAGAATAGGCCCTCGCTTTTTATAGTATTCGATAAGCTCTATCCCCGTCATTCCCCGCTTCGGCTCTAACTCGGCACGACGAACCACAGAAGAAAACGACTCACCTGGCCGTTTTTGGTTCTTTAGC
>JBCCKK010000185.1:0-6680 GCA_039027395.1 Verrucomicrobiota bacterium
GTTGGCGCTCTTTTTTGCTGACGTCACACTTTGACCGACCTAAGCAACTAGGCCCTCTGCATCATCAGTCCCAAGACTACGTCGACCTCTTTCATCATTTTGGACTTCTAAAATCCAATGAGAAACAGACTCTCAGGGCTTTGCCAAAGTCTCACCCTCCGCGAATTGATAGTGCCTATCTACTCGTCTGTCCTGGAGCTGAATACGGGTCGGCAAAGCGCTGGCCTGCCGATCACTTTGCCAAAGCTGCAGCTGAGCTTGCTCGAGAAAATAGTTATCGCATCGTCATTGCTGGAGGTGAAGGCGATCTTGAAACCGCCCAACAGGTCGAACGATACCTCCGAGGCTCATCCACTATCAACTTGACTGGGAGCACAACACTCAGCCAATTCCTGACATTATGCGCCCATGCCTCATTTATCCTCTGTAATGATAGTGGGGCCATGCATACTTCCTCATTGTATCACACCCCTGGAGTGGCGCTTTTCGGATCGACGGAACCTCGTTGGACCGGACCTCTCAGCCCTGCAATGACGGTCGTGCAGGAAGATGTTCCTTGCAGTCCCTGTTTTCTTAGAGAATGCCCTATCGACTTTCGCTGTATGCGAACGCTTTCGGTCGAAATGGTTCTCCAAGCTTGCCAGGACACACTCCAGCGCGCATAACCCGATCAGGTTAAATCAATTCGGCATTTGCGCTACTCCATGAAAATCTCAGCTTGTCTCATAACATATAACGAAGAGCACAATCTTCCCCGTTGCTTAGAAAGTCTCAAACATGTTGCCGATGAAATTGTCATTGTAGACTCGGGAAGTTCGGATCGCACAAATTTTATTGCAACAGATTACAATGCCCGTTTTATTCGACATGAATGGGAGGGTTTTGTCGGGCAAAAGAATTTCGCAATCAATAAGGCATCCTGCGATTGGATTCTCAGCATTGATGCCGACGAAGCATTGTCACCCGAACTACAACAAGCGATTCAAGTTCTAAAAGGCTCTTCCACTATACCGGAAGCATCTGGATATGAAATGAGCCGTGTCGTTTTTTACCAAAACACCTGGATCCGGTTCGGTGATTGGTATCCAGATCGGCTAGTCCGCCTATTTCAGAAGAATTCGGCTCGGTTCGACGGAGGAAGTGTTCATGAGCAGCTCGATGTAGATGGACTTATTAAAGGCATCGATGGGGAACTTCACCATTACAGCTTCAAAGATGAGCAAGACTATTTAGATCGCATGGAACACTATTCCACACTTTGGGCTCAGCAGAAACAAGAGGAGTCGTTATCTTGCAACGCGTTGAGCCCCATCCTGCACGGAAGTTGGAAATTGATTCGAAGCTTTCTCATTAAGAATGGATGGAAAGGGGGAGCTCTCGGTTGGAGACTCGCCCAACTTCAAGCCAAAGAGGTTTTTTTGAAATATCGCAAATTGCTTAGATTAGCAAACAACTAGAATAAAACAGCACCATGGCAAAAGTTCTTTATGGAGTAATGGGAAACACGAATGGGCATATTATGCGAACTCTTTCGCTCATTAACCGTATGCCCGAACACGAATTTCATCTCGTGGCAGGAGGCCGAGTTATCGATGTAAATAATGATCGTTATCCATTGCTCCAGGTTCCCGTACTACATTCTCGTTACAAAAACCAAAAACTTGATCTGTGGGGAACAATTTATCAAATTGTCCTGCGAGTTTTACAAATTCCCTGGATTTGCTGGAAGATTCACAAAACCGTAAAGCGCTGGAAACCCGACGTTCTCGTCTCGGATCGTGAATTCTTCACTCCAATTTACGCAAAGCTTACTGGCAAGAAGTGCTACTCAGTCGATCACACCCACATCCTGAAATCGTGCGATTTTCCAGTTCCCGAGAATATGGAAAAAATTTACAAGCTCACCATGCTCAATGATTACGTCCTCTATGACTGGACCGACCACAACTTTATTGTTTCGTTTTTTCAGCCCCCTTTAAAACAGCGCAGGGGCATTACCGATGAATTATTCGGCGCAGTAGTTCGCCCTGAGCTTGCTCAATTCACCGCTTCGGCCAAGGAGCATGTCTTTGTTTACATGACGACTCCCAACTTCCCCGGACTAATGCGGGTGTTGCAACAACTATCCCGTCCCGTTATTTGCTATGGGGCAGGTCGCGAAGGCGTCGAAGGAAACATTACATTTCGCGGCTACAGCAATACTCAAATATTGGAGGACCTAGCGAGCTGTCATTATGCAGTCGTTAATGGTGGGCACAACCTGATCAGCGAGGCACTCCACTTTGGCAAACCGGTCATGTGTTTCCCAATTAACGGAGCGATTGAACAATACATTAACGTCCATTTCATCCGAAAGCTTAATTACGGAGACTACACTTACTCGAAAGAGCCTGAGCTCGAATTCTTCGAAAGCTTTGAAGAAACATCCGCTTCCTTTAAAAAATCTATCGCCTCCAACTATAGCGAAGGCACGGAGGATCTTGTCAAACGGCTCAGTGAAGTGTTTAGCTCACACGATACTGTGGCAGCCTAATTGTAGCTGCTATCGAGTTGCTTGAACGATGGCTAATGCTTCGGTCGCCCTCGACTGACCATTTGCTCTGAAAACGAGCGGTAATTGAACCATCTTTTCTTGGTGAGTGGATCCTGGTGTCACTTGAACTTGCCAGATTTTTCCTGCGGTCGTCTCTTTGACGGAAACCTTCCAACCGGGCGGAGCCCCTTGGATCACTTGCAAGACAGCCTTCTGGGGACCATTCCAGCGAACTTGCATCGTTTTCGCCTGTGGTTGACCATCCTTTTCCCAAAACAAAACACCGGGTTTCATTTCAGCTACAACCGGAAGTTCAATTGAGAGGCGGAGTTGGTAGATATTGTCCTTAGGTTCATTCGTTTCCACGTAGAGGGTTTCAAATTGAGGCCCACTGCGGTTTTTAGCCCGGTAGACCGCTTTTAAAACACCTCGCTCCCCTGGACTCAATACTGTTTTAGCGAGAGGCTTGATCTCAGTGCATCCACAACTTGTGGAGAGACGTTTAATTTCAACAGCATCGCTATTCTTGTTCACGAATGGGAACGAAAATTTCAGTTCAAACTCATCCCATCCGGCCGAATAATTGACTTGCGTTCTCTCCCACTGCAGGGCTCCTTCCAAATTATGTAAAAAAAACGCTAAAATCGTGCAAATCAGGGGGGTTATCCTTGCCGAAGATAATTTAAGAAAAGCAAAATAACGCCGTGACATTAACGTGACATTAGCATAGAAAAAGATTTCTAGCCTATGAAAATAACACACCAATCCCTTTTCATGCTTGCCATCATGCTCTTCATGGGGGCCTGTGCAACTTACCAAAAAATTGAATCTTTGGAACGTTATACGGAATTTACGAGGAACGGCGTTACCTACACACAGTGTTCAGCAGCCTACCCGACAGGTTCATTAGCAACGAGTGTCATACGCCTGGATAAAATTGTTCCTAAACAAGCCCTTGCTAATAAGGAATTCGCCTTTCAATTCATCATTACAAACTTAACTTCCAACGAACTTCGCAACGTTGTTATTATCGACGATGTGCCGAAAGGTTTCCGGGTTATTAGTTCAAACCCACAGGCGACGGTTGCTAATGGAATTGCAAAATGGGTCGTTCCAGCTATCGGCCCCAATGGAAAATTTACGATCAATGCGAAAGGCTCCTCTCCTACTGTCGGTAAAATTTCGAGCTGCGGTTCGGTTCGTTATGACGACTACGTTTGCGCCACAACCGAAATCGTTGACCCCGGCTTGAAAGCCGCTGTGACTGCTCCAGCAAAGGCAAACCTTTGTTCTACCATCCCTCTCGTTTATACTGCGACCAACACAGGCTCTGTTAAGTTGACTAACGTTTTCATCGATGG
The DNA here is from genome assembly GCA_039027395.1 of Verrucomicrobiota bacterium. Lineage (GTDB taxonomy): Bacteria > Verrucomicrobiota > Verrucomicrobiia > Methylacidiphilales > JBCBYL01 > JBCCKK01. The sequence goes on from JBCCKK010000185.1 coordinate 3,895, forward strand.
AGGAAAAACAAGTGAGCTCGTAGCGCTAGATGGAACTCGCGGAGGCTCCATGAGAATTGGTGATCTCATGCCCGGTGAATCCAAACAAATTCGAGTAAACGCGAAAGCAACTAAAAACGGTCGAAACGACACCATCATTCGTGCGGTTTCTGATCAGATAACATCTCAAGAGGCTAGCGCTGTTACAATGGTTGAATCACCCCAACTTCGCATAGGAGTAACTTCACCATCCTCTGTTATTCAAGGCCGCTCCATTACTTACGAGATCACCGTTTCGAATACAGGTCAGGGAACTGCGGAACAAGTGAACGTGTCTAGCCCAATTCCTGCGGGAACCACATTCCTTTCAGCCTCTAATGGAGGAGTCGCTGGTGCGGGTGGTGTTACATGGCCCGCTGTGAGACTTCCTGCCGGAAGTTCAACTAAGCTTCAAGTTCGCGTTCGCCCATCCAGCACATCAAGCGTTCGAGCAGATGCGACTGCCTCAACCGAATGTGCTCAGCCTGCAAGTGCTTTTGCCAACACTTCAGTCAAAGGGGTTGCAGCTATATTACTTGAGGTTGTTGATAATCCAGATCCAATCGAGGTTGGAGATACAACAACGTATACCATTACCGTTACCAACCAAGGGTCTGCAAATGGAACCAACATCCGTGTTTCTTGTGCGATCGAGTCCGCATTGACTTATGTCTCTACGGCTGGAGCCACCAAGGGAACCGCCTCTGGAAATGCGGTAACATTTGCACCGCTCCCATCCCTGGCTCCTAAGGCTACAGCAACCTGGACCGTCCGAGTGAAAGGCCAAACCGCAAGTGATACTCGCTTCAAGGTATCCATGCTATCTGATCAATTAGGAAATCGTCCGGTAGAAGAAACCGAGGCGACCAAGATCTATTAATTGATAGCATTAAAAGACTTAGAAAAACCCACTGCTTTCGGGCAGTGGGTTTTTTGTGCCTATATCTGAATAGACTTCAGATTTTTCTTCGCTTTCACTTGCGAACCTGATAATAACTACGGTCCCAAATTTGGGATACATATCTATGGCAGGTGAAACAATCGAAGTTGAAGGAACAATCAAAGGAGTTCTCAAAGGAACTTCATTTCGTGTTGAGTTAGAAAACGGACACGAAGTACTCGCTCATATCTCGGGCAAAATGCGGAAACATTTCATCCGTCTCTCAATCGGAGATCGAGTCAAAATGGACATGAGCCCCTATGATCTGAGCAAAGCTCGCATCACCTACCGTTGTCGCACGGAACAAACTCGAATCCACCAAGCGGGTCCTCAGAAGAGGAAAAAATAACCCACCTTCTTTGTGTTACTATTTCTAAGGAACGTTACCTCTTAACTGAGATCTCAAAACCTCTGGATCAGAGGTCGGTTGAAGACAAACAAAGTCGCGACACACCGCAGCCTGATTTGTATCGTTAGAGAATAACGTAAACGAACCCCAAACCTTCTTTGGTCCCGGTAGACTACCCTCATCTAAAGCGTAAACTACCACTTGATAAGGATCAAAATGATCAAAAATTTCTTTCCGCAGGTTCTTTGACGGCTCTGAATCGATAGTTCCCGAAAATACAACCTGACTGGGAGCTTGCTGTGACCAATCCATAGCTGCGAGCATTCGAGGCGCTCCAAACCCAAGATTCTTTAGCTGATCTCCAAAGGCCAATAACGCATCCTCGGCTCGAGCTCTTTGAGAAGCATCCTTAAACATGTCTCCCAAACGAATTAGATTCTCAATTGAAATTGAATTTGGAGAAGGTTCTGCCCCATCGTAGTCTTCCTTCATTCGAAAAAGAACAGGATCTCTTCCTAAAGATACTCCAAAGTAACCTCCTGCTTCTTTATCCCAGAATTTTTCATCCTGACTCTCTTGGAGCTCGCGAGCCTGAACCAAAAGTCCCAGTTCGCCAGTAGCCTCATAAAGATCGAGCAAACCAGCAATAAAAGAAGCATAGTCGTCCACAAAACCTGAAATATCACTCCGAGAAGTTCGATAGCTCCGATACAAGCGCTTGTTTTTCTCGTCATACAAGTTTTCGTTCACAAACGCAACTGCCTCGCGAGCCGCCTTAATATACTCCGGGCGATCTAGAACAGAACCTGCTTTAGCCAAAGTAGAAATCATCAATCCATTCCATGATGTGATTATCTTGTCATCCAAGTGCGGCTTTGGTCTCGTTTCTCTGCGATTAAAAAGCAGTTCATTGGAAGCCTCTAAAATTTCCCGCACTTCCTGTTCACGTTTGTCCAGACGCTTCGCTACTTCTGCTATCGAAGTTTTTACATAAAACACATTTTTACCTGCTAACTCACCGTGAGGATCGCTTGCTGCGTCCACATTACCTCGTTCTCCTACACCATAGCGTTCACGAACCACTTTGAATTGATCTGAATTCAACGCCAAATGAAGCTCTTCTTCAGACCACACATAAAATGCCCCTTCCGTCTTTTTAGAAGCTCCTTCTTCGGGGTAGCTGTCTGCATCTTCAGCAGAATAGAAGCCACCCGCAGGAGAGGTCATATCGCGTAAAACGTAGCGAAGAATATCGTGTGCAACCTCGGCAAATGCCTCATCACCGCTAATTTGATAAGCCTCAACGTACGCCGAAACGAGTTGAGCTTGATCATAAAGCATCTTTTCAAAATGGGGCACATGCCATCGAGCATCCACCGAATATCGGTGAAATCCTCCACCCAAATGATCATACATCCCGCCTTTTGCCATTTCTCTCAGCGTATGAAATGCCATTTGCCGCGCTTTCTCTGCTTCAGA
>JBCCKK010000186.1:0-6662 GCA_039027395.1 Verrucomicrobiota bacterium
ACCGCGGGCGTAATGGTTTTGATTTCTTCAGAGCCAAAGGCACCTGCTTCGCCGGCGTGGGGGTTCAATCCAGCAATTGCAATTCTCGGCGAATGCTTCCCCCTTAAAACAAGAAATGATCGCAGCCGTTCTGCTGCTACTATAATTCGATCCACTGTCACTCTCCGAACAGCGGCCAACAATGAACAGTGGGTCGTAACCAATGCTATCGTTATTTTAGAGGAAGCCATTAACATGGTAACTCCTTCATTCTTTAGACCAAACGCATTCGCATAAAACTCGGTCTGCCCAGGAAATTTAAATCCTACTTTTTGCAGCCATTCCTTGCTTACAGGAGCATTTACAATTGCTCTGACTTCTCCTGATTTAGCAAGTCTTGCCGATTCTTGAAGAGCTTGTAGGGCTGACCGTGCAGTTTTTTTTGAAGGACATCCAGGTTGGCCCAACGATGAGTCTCCCAACAAACGAACATCGATATTCTTATAGCGACGTTTGAATTGCTTGAGTGCTAAAAAGGCAACTTCGGGACCTATTCCAGCGGGCTCACCGAGCGTAAGCGCAATCGCGGGCTTCATGACAAGTGTTACACCTCAACTAGAAGAACATCTTAATAAAGGCTTTTGCCCTCAGACTGTCTAACCATTCCTGCTGAAGGCGCTCACGTTCTTGTTGTAACAACGTATTCTCGATACTGTCTCGCACATCGCCTAGAGCCAAAACCGTAGAACGGCGGACATCTTCAACTAAAAGAACGTAGTAACCGTCATCCGTCGTAATGATTTCGCTGTTCTGCCCTGGGTGCAAAGCAAAGGCAATATCTGCTAGCTCTTTACGCAAAGTGGACTCAGACACCCAACCCATATCTCCGCCATTAGCACGTTGTGGACTTTCTGAGTACCCCCGAGCTAGGCTTGCAAAATCACTACCAGTTTCCACCTTTCGTAGGATTTCATCCATAATCAATTCCTGAGGATCAACCTCCTTTTCCTCTCCGCTGGGAAGTTTGCGTTTTTCAGTAAACAGTCCTTTACGCAAGTAAATCATTCGAAGTTTAATCTGATCCGGCTGAACAAATTGTAAGACGTTGTCTTGGTAGTATTGCTCGATTTGGAATGGAGAAACAATCACCGCAGAAGACACATTTCGCGAGCGCATCGCCTGAACAACAATTTGATCACGGATCTGATCTTTGAACTGCGAAACTGAAATTCCATTTGCTTGAAGCGTTCGGATCAATGCAGCTCGATCTCCCTCATATTGATCTTTCACAATAACGCGGATCCGTTCGTCGATTACATTTTCCGGAATGAAAAAGCCCTTTTCGTTAAACTCTTGTATAATCAGTTCACGCTCGACAAGCGATTTGAGTGCATTTAGTCGAGCTTCTTTTACCTTTTCTACAAGCTCCATACCGCTGAGGATTTCTCGGTATTGCTTTTCAATTGGATCGACTTGTTTACGGACTTCAGAAAACGTGATGACCTTATCATTAACGACAGCAGCCACCCCATCGATGACCTGGGCCATTAGGCCGTGAGTCATTGTCAGCAATAGTCCCACTCCTAGGAGGGCTGAAATGCGTTTATCCATGTTTCAATTTCTTTAAGCCTGCTCTTGGCCTTCGTCTTTAACAATCGCGGAAACTTGCCATTAACCATAATGTAGTCCCCATTCCGCAACATCATTAATTTCGTACCTTTTACTTCAATTTGCGTAATATTTCCAGCTAAAGCTGTGATTCTAAGCCTATTATACAAAAAGAGCAATTCTACAGCCTCTGGCCAACGGCCAAAACGGTCCTTCCAACGAGTCCTAAGTGCCTCTAAATCTGTGACTTCCTGCAATTCCGCTAAATCTCGATAGGCTTGAATTCGAAGAGAGCTTTCTGAAATATACTCAACAGGAACATAGGCACTGGCTTGATCTACCTCACCTTGTTGCCCCAAATAGAGAAAATCGAGTTTTAACTGAATGTCTTTAACCTGGCCGGTCTTCTCTCCTCGTAGCTCAGAAACCGCCTGTTTCAACAGCCGACAATAGAGCTCAAAACCCACCGAGGCGATATGTCCGCTCTGCGCAGTCCCTAGTAAATTTCCAGCTCCTCGAATTTCCAAATCTCGCATTGCCACCTTAAAGCCAGCCCCTAGGTGACTATATTGACGAATCGTTCGCACGCGTTTCCCAGCATCTCCTTGAATTAGGTCCCTCGGTAACATTAACAACGCATATGCCCGGGTATCGGACCGCCCCACTCTTCCCCTGAGTTGATATAAATCTGCAAGACCAAAACGATCAGCTCGATCAATAATGATTGTATTTGCGTTGGGAATATCAATTCCACTTTCAATAATGGTAGTAGAGACGAGAACATCCAATTCCCCTGACATGAACTTGTGCATGATGTCTTCGAGCTCATGCTCATTCATCTGACCATGCCCAACTCCCACTCGCGCATCCGGTATAAGAAACTCGATCTGTTTGGCCATTCGGTCAATCGTCTTCACTCGGTTGTGAAGGAAATACACCTGACCACCTCGTGCCAACTCACGCTGAATTGCGGTTCGGATTAGCCGCTCATCGTACACATGAATGGTTGTATCGACCGGCAGACGATTTCTCGGCGGCGTTTCAATCGTGCTCATGTCTCGCGTTCCCATCAACGCCATATACAACGTTCTGGGAATCGGAGTGGCCGACAACGTGATCATATCGATAAGTCGATACTTCTCCTTAAGAGCTTCTTTGTGTTCGACTCCAAATCGTTGCTCCTCATCGACAATGACTAATCCCAGATCCTTGAAGACGACATCCTTGGAAAGCAATCGATGTGTCCCAATCAGAATATCAATCTCACCCGATAAAACACGCTTCAACGTTTTACGCTGTTCCGCTGCAGAGATGAATCGACTAACCATTGCAATTTTAACGGGATAGTCTGCCATTCGCTCGGTAAAGGTTTGAAAGTGTTGCTGAGCCAAGACAGTAGTCGGAACCAAAAATGCGACCTGCTTCGATGACATAACGGCCTTAAATGCAGCCCGTATTGCCACTTCAGTTTTTCCAAAGCCGACGTCACCACAGATCAAGCGATCCGTTGGTAGCGATGATTCCATATCTATTTTGGTTTCACTAATCGCCTTGAGTTGATCGGCGGTCTCTTTGTACGGAAACGCATCTTCAAATTTATATTGCCAAGCTGTATCCTCAGGAAAGGCAAATCCAGCCTCTGTATTTCGCGCCGCCTGAACTTGTAGCAGACGAGCTGCGTAGTCATAGATAGCATCTCCTGCTTGCTCCTTCCGTCGGGCCCAGCGTTTATTGCCAAGCGTGTCTAGGATGGGAGGCTTTTTGTTTCCAGAAACATATCGAGAAATCAGATACCCTTGTTCAATCGGGACAAACAACCGAGACGACTCCGAGAACTCGATTTCGAGCACGGATTTACTTTTACCCCCTTTACTGTCAGGAAGCTCTTTGAGCCCAACATACTGCCCGATTCCATATTCAAGGTGAACCACGTGATCACCTTCCTCGAAATCTGTAAACTCCTGACGTCGCGATGCGCGACGCCAATGCTCCATTCGATCTGAATTTCGAGAGCGTCGCAAACTCTGGTAGCGACCAAATATTTCCGCATCTGTAAGAATGACTAAGCCTGCATCTTTCCAATAGAATCCCTGCGACCACGGAAACAATCGCCACTCTAACCGGTCGAGCAACTTAAAGTCTTCTTCCCCCTGAAGCCATTCGCGCAAGCGCTGCTCTTCCCCCTCATTGTGACAGACAAGAATTACTCTTAATCCTTCTTGAAACCACGATTCGATTTCCTTCAAAACAAGAGCTCGCCTGTTCTCTAATAAAATCTGGTCGAAACCCCCGCTGCCGAGAAAACTATGTTCATGCGCTAGAGTTGCGGAGTCAATTTTCTGATCTTCGCCAATCCCGAGATATACTTTAAGCGGGTGTTCAGGAAGGTAGTCTTCTAAGGAGCACGAAAGCGACTCCTCATTTAGTTCTTTCGTCAAAGGTAAATGGAACGAATCGATTTCACGAAGTGACGTTTGCTCGGCAGGATCAAACTCACGCATTGAATCAATAGCGTTTCCAAACCATTCGATTCGAATGGGTAACTCAGCCCCATATGGGAATACATCCATAATTCCGGCTCGCCGAGAATATTGACCACGCTCGACGACTAGAGCTTCCGCATCATAGCCTGAGCCCCCAAGTAACTCCGTTAGCGATTCAGGTGTGAACTCGTCGCCTACCGCAAACCGAGATCTTGACTGCTTCACGGCCTCAGGATCGGGCAACTGCTGAGCATAACCAGCTTCGGTGGTTAGAATAACTTTCTTTGGGTGACTCAGCAGGGAATCCAAGTCCTGCCAGAGACCAGTGTCTTCGCTTTGTTCTTCGTCTTGACTCTCCGAGTCAACGACTCGAGACATCACTTCGCGGAACACTGTGAATTCGCTTTCAAAAACCTCGAGATCCCAACTGAACCGCTCAGCCTCTTTGATCGTGCTCGCCAAAAAGCAAATCGTTCGATCTGGAAACTGTCGCAGAATCAGCGCTGCAACTAGCGCCTGAGCAGACCGGGGCATCTCCGGAAGATGAACCACTTCCTCCCCGATCCAACCTTGGAGAAGTTTTGCAATCTTCGGATTCTCGATGAGCTCGCCTATAAATGCTTGGTGTTGCAAAAAGGTCAGTAAACGTAGGCAAAATTAGGAACAACGCAACGCAGAATCTCAGATTCGAAGGCAATAAAACGGCCGGAACGATCAAATCGCCCGGCCGCAAATTGCTACGCACTGGAATGCGTTTTACAAATTTAATAAAATTATGGAACAAACCTCCATTTTTCCCATTGCTGAGATGCCGTCGTGGTATTGACATTCCAATTTTCTGCACCGTTCCCAGCTCGAAGGTTGCGATTTCCAGAATGACCTTTGTTTCGAATATTGTAGAACCCACCACCAACGTCAATCAACCTCCACTGGACCCAGTCCCCCGTATTTGTATTGGTATGAACATTCCAATTGTTGTCAGCGTTATCAGCTCGGAGGTTCCGATTACCACCATTTCCTCGATTGCGAAGATAGAAATAATTGCTACTCGCATTCACCAGCTTCCATTGAGCAGCCCAACCGGTATTCGTTGCCGTTGTCACATTCCAGTTTATCCCACTTTCCCCACCTCTGAGATTACGATTTCCCCCGTGCCCTTGATTTCGGATTTTATACCAAACATTGGTTACTGGACCACCTCCCTCGATCTTGAGAATCGACAGAACAGTTGACGCAGTAAATGACCAGGTTTTGGAGCCATTGCTAGAACTGATGCCCGAATTGATCAATCCTCCAGAATTGTTGAAGGTTTGTCTTGTAACGGTCTGGGCATTATTGAAGACAATATCGATATTCCGATTAACGACACGACTTGTGTCATTCGATTCATTCCAAGAATCCGCCGCAACCCACACTAACATGTAGAAGTCGCCATCGCTCTTCTGTAATAAAAGATTTTTAACCGCATCGGTATTTCCAGTGATCGAATAGTTAAGACTACCAGCACTAAACGATGGAATATTCCACGTTTTACTCGAGGAATTCCATGTGCGTTCCTTGAACAAATTAATCAGGTTTTTCCAGGCCGTGAAAAACGGTTTCGGCGTCTTATTGCTGTTTGCCTTAACGATTCCCCAACTATGGTTAAAGTCGTTAGCATTCGTTCCTAAATCCATAAGCTGATGCATATAAGTTCTCCCAATTCCCCGCCGGAATTGATCCGCTAAAATTCGTAAATTATAATGCATTTGGGTAACCTCATTTACAGCTACGGTGTTACTATTTCCAGGGTTAGCCGTTTTCCACGAGTTATGTCCCGACTCGGTAGTGAACAGATCTGAATTGGGAGCGGAAGAATTGCCAAGTCCGATTTTGGTCTGGGTGATTCCCGTGCCGACTTCATTTTTGTCGGGCTGCCCCTGCCCCGTATACCAATGCCAAGCCATGATATCACTATTCACGTTCCCTAGGTCATCGGCTAAGACATAGTTCGATACCGGCGGAGTTGTTACGATAATGTCATCAGTTGCTGAATCTGCCTTCAACGCATTGTACATCTGATTCTGGTAGTTCCGAGCTTCCGCCCAAAGATTTGTATTGGGATTATTGTCATAGTCATTTGGCCAGAATAAATCAGGCTCATTTGGGCCGCTGATATATACCACATAATCGGGCCCCTTTTTGGCAGCTCCAACCGCTTGGTTTCCCGGTTTGTTTTGATTTTCCCAAGGTCCCCAGATAAATAAGCCGATGGCTCCTCCCTCGTTGTAAAGCGATTGATAGCGGTTCCGATAGGTCGAGCTGTTATTGACATTTTTGAGGTTATCTCGGTAGTGCCATAAGCCTAGCTCCTGAAATCTTGGCTTAACTTTCGACCAATTCGTATCGTATTCCGTTCGATCTAATTTGATATTGATCCCCATAGAATCGATAAAGTTATCCGCTTTTTTTGCAGTAACATTCGCAGCCGTTGCGATCCCACCTGTCCATGATATTATTATCGAGAGCAAGCCGGATATCGCCGACCACCTCTGCAAGTTGAGTCTATTTCTCATAAGCCCTTTCGTTTTTATTAATGGTGAATATTGCGAT
>JBCCKK010000187.1:0-6579 GCA_039027395.1 Verrucomicrobiota bacterium
ATTGAACTTGAGAGATTTCGGCGGAATCTTCAGCAAGCTGTAGGTATATCGTATAGCTTGCCGGTTGATTTGACCATAAAGCACAGACTTTTCTTTGGCCGTCGGCTGTTCTAAAGAGATAGGCCTCTGTCTCCGGTTTGTTGACAGATAGTTCCCGATAGAAGTGATGCCTGCGTAGAATCTCAACCATTGTTCTATAGGAAAGAATGGCGGGGCGTGGCTCTTGTTCACTATTAAGACAAGTGTATGCCTTGTCTCTCCCATCCATGAGCAATCGAAACCAGAAGAAGAGATCGTGTCCCTGGGATTGAGCAAAAACGGTTTTTTGAATGACCGTTGCTGCTTGAACGATTTGTTGACGCTTGGATGTGGCAGACACTCCCGATTCTGTCTCTACAAATCCTTTTTCTTCCTTATTGAACTCTTTCACCACAGCCTTGATTCGTTCCAAAGCTTCCCTTTCCGAAACGGAACCGGCACCATGCCCGTGGTAGGCATAGAGATCGATTGCGTCATCAGGAACCAGTTCAATGAACCTACGTGACCTGCGTTCACCTTCCTCCAGAAAGAAACTGAGCCCTCCATTCATGACAATGGTATCCGGATTTCCCCGTTTGATCGCTCGATATAGCTGGAGATAGCCCTCCAAATAGTTTTCGATCGGGCCGTTATAAAACGTTTTTAGATCGGGCTCGTTTCCCAACTCCCAGTAGATCAAATCGTCTTTATATTTGGCAGCAGCAGCTTCTGCAAACGCTTCATAGCGATCTAGCTGTTCTTGCATCTTAATAGGATCATCAACGTGCCGAGGAGGAAGGTTGTACATAACCTGGAGACCGATGTCTTTGTAGATGGGAAGTTTTTCATCAATCTCTTCTACCCGTGGATTCCAAGAAAAACCGTGCCGTAAGATGTCAACACCCATCGCTTCCGTCCACTTTAGGAGATAGGGCCGCTTATAGATCGGTTTGACACTGGCATCGAGGCCATAGAGGAACTCGCCATCTTTAGCCTTGGATAGTTTCGTTGAACTCGATACACCAAACGTGATTTTTCGTTCGAAAATCATTTTTCCTGAATCCTCTACAAGTTTGAAAGTTGCTGCATAGGGCCCGTAGGAAAAGTTGGTTGTATCTAGAGTGACAGGCACAACCGAGATAGCTTCTGCATCTATAGTTTGGCTTCCAGATGATTTTGAGAGCGAATTTCCCTGCCAATCTTCGAGAGCGAAGCTGTAGTTCCCTTTAACAGGTATTTTAGCTAAATTGTCGAAGTGCCATTCGAGAACTTCCTTTTCGTTGGGGGCAAATAGAAAGATTCCTTTTTTGGTTTTGATTTCAGAAAGAGAGATGAGGCGTGAATAGTTGATGTCTTTGTCTAAGTGATATCCTGTAACTGTAATTCGGCGGAGCATCAAATCTTCATTGTAAGAATTGATGCGAATATCGAAGCCATCGGTCTGCATTTTTTTCGGATCATTCTTAAATGTACGATTTCCAAAAAAAGCATTATCGAAACTTACCTTAGTGGTTTTCCAGGAACTGCCGCCACCCCAAGCCATGCCAACCTGTTGACTTCCATTTTGCGTATCACACAGGATTCGAACGGGGACGTTAGCGGTCTGTCGATATTCAATTTCAAGATCCACGCTCGTAAAGTTTCCGTTCTTGAATTTTGGATCAGTAATCGTGAACAAAAAGGAGCGACCCCATCCAACACCACCCATTTGAGAGCCCCATTGTGCCGCCCAAGCTTCCTTACCGTTTGCTTGGCTTGGATTAATGTTTTTTCGATGGAAATCCATCCCTTTCAGCTTGGGTTGCTTGTCGAAGATGATGGAAATTTGGTTGGGATTATTTGCTTGGGCCGTTTGAACAATTAACGAAAACAAGATGCTTGTGAAAATGAATTGCCAACAAATGATAGAGAACCGTCTTAGATTTTGTCTCCTAATCGGAAAAGAAAAGCTTGATCTTAATTGATACAATTGATACAATTGATACATAGAATAAATGAATTTGCCACATCGGCGTGAGCGAGTCGAGTTTTTTGTGGAAATGAAATTAGTTCAGGTTGGGTTTGTATTTTGAGTTTTATGGAAGTTCTTCAAAAAATTATTCTGTTGGAAGGTGAGCCCCGAGAAGTCACGTTCCGAGGTGAAGATCTAAAAGCGATTACAATAAAACAATGTCCTTCCGATGTTCAGATTGTTTCCAATCCTGAGAAAACAAATGGAGTTTGGCGTCTGGTTTTAAAAGCTTCGAAACGGCGTTTAAGCTATCAATCTATTCATTTCGAGATATCGGAGGGCAATCGTATCTACGATGTCGAGATTCCGACGCGGATCTTCTGTCGAAATGAGTTTTTTCTTTGTGTCGTAACAACATCAAATTTTCATTGGGGGTATCGTCCTGAAAAAACCACACCTGTCTGGGCTGGAGATCCACTGATTTACCACGGTCATGGATATCGATGGTCAAAATATATGGCTGAAGGGGCTCATCGATTCGAGATTCCAATGACGTGGCTCATTGATGGAGAGGTAGCAAAAACAGGTGCTCCGGAAATTACCAAGTGGCACTATCGATATGGCGACGATGTGGGAGTGTTGCCGACGAGCTACTTTCATCACAATGCCATTAATTACAATACCGATCGAGATATTAGCGACGCTCAAAAGGTGTTGGAAGCAACCTTAGAGAGTCTTGCCATGGCCTTTTCGCAAGAAGGCTTCTTTTTCCGGCCACAGGTTGGCGGTGTTGATCAATGGATTGGCGGTGTTGGAAGTCAATGGATCGAAGTCATCCGTTGCGCAGGGTTGCGGTCTGTTTGGGGAATGTGTTTTGATCATGAAACCTGCGATACGAGCATGTATCACGAAGGATGCCCCTGGGATGCCTATCGTATGCGCCCTTCGAATTTTAGATATCCGACGACGGATAAGCAGGCCATTTGGGGGCTGCCTTGGACCTCCCGTGACTTGGTTAACAGTCTTCTTGAATATCCGGGAGCGTCGACTAGCTACAGCACGGATCCAGACGATATCAAGTATTGTGGAATTCTCGATCACCAGGAGGATTACTGGAATCGAATTATAGAGTCTCAGTTTCAAAACCGCGATGCATGTTCTGCGAATTGTTTCATCGTACACAATGAGGATCACGATGCCCATCGGGAGTTTGCTCAGCAATATCTGATCAATTTCTATCGTTCTTTAAACCCAGATATTGTCCCTTCAACGTTGGAGGAGGTGACACAATGGTTAGATCTCAAGTTTGATCAAGATCGTCATCCCTATCAGTTGATGCAAATGGAAGATCCCATTACGTGTCACGATGCCGTTGTTGATTATAGGAATCGAGGAGAGCGAGGTGGATTGACGTTTACGCCACCGGATACCTGGAAATCGGTAGATGGACACAACCCCTCCGTCGCTTGCTATTATGATGAAAGTTGTCGCTGGGCAGCTCGAGAAGGAGAACGGACTCCTTTTCAGTATATCAACTACACAAGTGATACTCATTTCGAAGAGACGGGTTGTAGCTCAAAGGAAGAGCTGCCAGCGATTAGTGAGTTTTCGGAATCTATTGAAAAACAAGGTGATGAATTCGTGTTGCGCATCGAATTTATCGCAAGCGTTTCATTTAGCCAGCTGCCCATGATCTGGTGGGATCGTCCACTCCTTGACACCGAGCTAAAAACGCGCGGCCTTCGTGTCGAATTGTGCGATGTCACAAAAGGGTGGAATTCCAGGACCCTTCGAATGGCCCAGGAGCAAGATGCTTCGGAACGAGTATCAAAGACGGCTGTTGTGTAGGGCTTGTGCGCCGGAGTTACGAAATCTGTTCAGTTTTGTGGCTTAACCGTTGCTCCATCGAGTAACATGGGCTCAATGAAAACTCCCTTGAAGCGCTTAGGTGGTCCCATTTCCCCCCGGTAGAGTTGACCAACAACAAGGTCAACTGCGGCCGCTCCTACGTCTTCATAAGGGGGATACATCCCAGAAAGCCTCTTATCCTGGTGAATATTTCCGTATAGTCCGTGAAATAGAAATCCCATCTCTTCTGGAACTTTAAATCCATCGCTAGAAAGGTATTTGAGCGCTTGCAGTTCTGAGCTCACCACAAGGTCAGGTTTGTGGACATGAATCCACTTGAGGAAATCATCGCGATCGAAATTATCGTGAGGCCAGCGATGAATTGGAATGCGCTTTTTCTTGGGAAGATCTTGTTGGTAGGCAAGGAAAGCAGAACTGCAGTGCTGCTGTTCGCCATCGTGGATCTGCTTCATGCTGAGTCCAATCTTCGTGTAACCCAGATTTTTTCCGTAGCGTAAAATCTGGCGCATCAGTTCAAAATTATCGGGATAGGTGAAGGAGAATCTGACTTGGCTTTGCTCCTTAGGAATGTGGGATGCATAGGCACAACTGTAGCGCTTCCAGTCGATATCGACCTCATCGGCGTCCATAGATAGCAAAATCACTCCCGGAATGCCTCGAGCTCGTATAATTTGGTCCAACCGTTTTCCGGTCATATGAGGTTCGTAAACCCAGAAAAATTCAACATTGAAGCCTAGGTCTTGAGCATGTGCCTTGATTCCTTGAGCGATCGTTCGGTAATGAGGGATAATCGGGAGGGGATTCGCCTGTTCGTGTCCCAAAAGGCAAGCGAGGGTCCCGTGGAAAGCTGATTTATCCCCCTTTCGCCGAAATACGAGGCTCTGAGCAAACGGATTAGGGCGGTAGCCTAATTCCTTGGCAATTTTCTGTATTTTCTCTTTGAGCTTTGGATTTACACCGGGGCGGTTGTGCATCGCTTTTGAAACTGTGGATACGGCTACCCCGGCAGCATTCGCGATATCTTGAATAGTTGGCTCTTTCATGGGAGACGGCAGGAAAACGTTTTCCACATAATCCCCTAGCCGGAAAAAGTATCAATGATATTTTTAGATATATAAACAAACACAAATGAAAGGAAGTTACATGAACTACATTTTAACGGCAGCCTTGATGGTCTTCGCTGCAACGCAATCTTGGGCAGCTACTTTAATCAGTACAGATTTTAATTCTGCCACGGTGGCAACATATACAGACGGGCAAGTGATTAACAGTGGAGGAGCAACAACAGATGACATTTCGGTGTTTTCAAATAATGCTCTGAATTTCGTCAGCGTGGCTGGTGGGGCAGATCGCTCTCTGACAATAACAGACAATAACGCTTCGGCAGCAACATCGGGTATTAATGCCGGATTTTCGGCTATAAGTACGGGGGCTTCTGGGGAAAATTTAATGACTTCAAGTTTTGATTTCACAAGACTTGGTGGCGGCGGAACGGCGATCTTCCATTATAGCACCGGTGGGAATACACCATCAGGTGCTAACACCGCGATCCAATTTCAAGTAAATGCCAACAGTGGTGTTCTTGGTCTTTTCAACGGGACTTCGTTTCAATCCGGTTTATTTACCCTAACCACGGGCACTGAATATACGTTTGAGATCAACGGAGACTTCAGTAGCACTACCCAGGATTCATGGAGTTTAAACATCTACACTGGTGGGCTCGGAGGAACTGTAGTCTACGATTCAACCAGTGATTTTGCTTCAGGGATTAACACCCGGGCTGCTGACATCGCAGTCAGTAACTTTGCAATCAGCACGGGAGCCACCCCCGCAAACAATAATGCTTCCCCGTATGGTGAATTGGACAACTTAAGTATCGTGTCCGTTCCTGAGCCATCGACATATGTTCTACTGGCTGCCGGATTTCTCGCGCTTTACTTCCTTCGTTCGCGGAAGCACGCCTGACTCTTCAAATAGAAAGCGGTCTCGTATCTAAGACCGCTTTTATTTCGGTAAAAAATAGCAATTACAATTAAAGGCTTTTTTAAGAAGGGCAATAGGTGAGATGTGCCCTAATACAGACAGATAGGTGAACCCAAACAAAAACAATATGAGGTTAGTAAAATCATGAAAAAATTAATGAGCTACGTAGTCCTTGGATTGATGATGACAATCGGATTGAGTCAGGCAAATACGACACTTTGGCGGATTGGTCAGAATAATAACTCGTTTAGTGAATTTGGAACGGGGGCACCTCCCGGAACCTACGCTGTCCCTTCGGATTGGGCAACTCGCTCCAATTGGACAGCATGGAAACAAATTTTACATGGGAATCACAATCCGATCGATATTACTTATAATCTGAGTTCTGTTCCCAATAACGGGGTCGAGTTTTCTTTTCGGTCTATGTGGGCCCATGTGGGGGTTCCTCAACTTGCAGTGTATTCAAATACAACCATGGTGGGACTAATTCAAATTTGGGGTGAGCGAGGCGTTCCTTCACAGAATACACTACAATTTCGAAAGATATACAAACTCTACATTCCTAAAGAATTTCTTAAGAACGGTTCAAACACGTTAAGAGTCGACATAGCTCCGCATACTTACGAAACGAGCACATCCCCTCAGGTCATGTTTCGATGGGACTATCTACAACTCGTGTCTCTGAGTTCCCCGGCAAATGAGCCGATTCATGGCGATGTGGTATATATGGGGTCTCAAGTATTGCAAAAAGACGTTGG
>JBCCKK010000188.1:0-6576 GCA_039027395.1 Verrucomicrobiota bacterium
CAACGTCGCTAGAGTGCCCCTTAGGTCTACGATCACAACCGAGCGAAATGCCTTCAATCCCTGAAACCGATCCAACGAAGCGCCCGCGTCTCGGGTGCGGTTTTGCACTGCTGGATTACTATAGATCATGACCATGACTTTCGATCTATCATTCAGCGTCCGCGTAACACCATCGACGTCAACCGCAGTTATGGGAGCCACAGCCCATACCGACGAACCGGCCCAAATCCAAGCACCCATCCCAAGCAAAACTTTGTACCACATCATCATCGTTTTATTTCCAAGATACATCCACGCAGATATTCGCTTTCTGGAAAGCCTAAAATCACAGGATGATCCAACGGTTGGCTGCACATCTCGATCAGGCGGACTTGCACTCCGGCATCGGCTGCAGCATGCGTGAGCATAGATTGGAACGTGTCGTGATCAACATGGTGGGAGCACGTGTAGGTTGCCAGAATACCGTCATTTCCCAATGCCTGCATCGCTCTCAAATTGAGTTCCTTATATCCACGAAGCGCTCCGGGAAGACTTTTACGATTGGGGGCAAACGGTGGCGGATCCAGAACAATCACATCCCAACTCGACTTCTTGTGATTTGAAAAAAAATCGAAAACGTTGTCCTCAACTAAATTAAGAGCAACTCCGTTCCGCTCCGCATTTTTACTAGCACTAGCAAGCGCAGGTCCTGAACTATCGACCGACGTTACATCAGCGGCGCCGGCTTTCATACAAGCAAGACCAAAGCCTCCCTCATTGCAGAACGTATCTAAAACTGATTTTCCGGAAGCCAAGTTAGCGACCTTTCCATATTGGGCGAGCTGGTCCAAGTAGAGTCCCGTCTTCTGCCCACCTTTACAATCTACCCAGAGTTCAATTTCTCCGACAGATATCCAAGTGCCAATTTCAAGATGCGTCCCTGATCCAGGAAGCAGGATAGTTACCTCCAGGGGAAGCCCTTCCTTACGCCGTACGGGGGCATCATTGCGAGCAATGATGCACTTGGGCGAGAGCTGCTCGCCGAGGATAGTTGCTATTTCGTTAAGCCATCGATCCATCCCAAGCGTCACCGTCTGGACCGCCAGAGTGTCACCATAACGATCAACGATTAAGCCTGGAAGGTTATCTGAATCCGACCAGACAAGCCGTGCTGCTTCGGGTAATCTGCCTCCGTAGACGGTTTTGCGAAGCTCGAGCGCACTCATGATCTGAGTTTTCAGAAAGGTTCGATCAAACTCCTGTCGCCCTTGGCTAAATCTTCGCCAAACCAGTTGTGAGCGGCTATTGAATAAGCCCGATCCCAATAACTTGCCTTTAGCATCTCGACACAATACCGAATCGCCATCACACTCGTTAGGCAAATCTCCATTAACTTCGCCAGCAAACACCCAAGGATGTGAGACCCCACGCTTTCGCTGAGATTTCGGAGTGAGCCGAATCGTTTTCACTTGGCAGACTCTCCGCAAGGATTAATCACTCCCAATCTACTCATCGAAAAATCATCCTCATTCCGCTTCACTAAATCTAGGTCATGCACCAAAGCCGAAAATACGAGTGTTACCAAGTGAATTACTCGCTCTTTGATGTAACTGATTACAGACCGAGCGTTTAGGTAGAACACCCACCGCAGCAGGAGCTTTCGGTCTTGGGCTCGGGTTTCTGCGTTTCATTTCCCTCTGGATAC
The DNA here is from genome assembly GCA_039027395.1 of Verrucomicrobiota bacterium. Lineage (GTDB taxonomy): Bacteria > Verrucomicrobiota > Verrucomicrobiia > Methylacidiphilales > JBCBYL01 > JBCCKK01. The sequence continues at coordinate 1,685 of JBCCKK010000188.1, forward strand.
TCGTAGATTTCGCCTTCGAAATTGCGAAGGACAACACGATCATTGGTATGGGCTACGATGTAGTCGGGATTCAATGGGATTTTGCCACCACCTCCGGGGCCATCTAAAACGTATTGAGGGACTGCATACCCCGTTGTGTGACCTCGCAACTGATCCATAATCTCTAAGCCCTCTCGAATTGAGGTTCGCAGATGCTCTGATCCGTGAATCAAATCACACTGGTAAAGGTAGTAGGGACGAACTCGGCACATCACCAACTTATGAAACAGCTCCTTCAAGGTTGCAGCATCATTATTCACCCCCTTCAACAAAACAGCTTGATTCCCAAGTGGAATCCCAGCGTCAACCAATCGCCCAAGACCTTCTTTTACCTCTGAAGTTAATTCGCGTGGATGGTTGGTATGAATACTCATCCAAACCGGATGGTATTTACGGATCATTGCGCAAAACTCAGGAGTGATGCGTTGGGGCATGAAAATCGGGATCCGGCTTCCGATGCGGATAAATTCGATGTGAGGGATCGCGTGTAATCGTTTGAGAATACGCTCGAGCTTTTTATCCGAAAGTAAGAGCGGATCTCCACCTGATAGCAAGACGTCCCTCACCTCGTCGTGCTCCTCCAGGTAACGAAATGCTTCCTCAAAATCTGTTTCCAGCTCTTGTTCCCCAGCTCCGCTAACGACGCGACTTCGGGTGCAATAGCGACAATAGGAAGCACATCGATCGGTGACTAAAAACAAGACTCGGTCTGGATAACGATGAACCAACCCAGGAACAGGCATCGACCCATCTTCACCACAAGGGTCACTCATCTCGCCCGGATTAATCACCGATTCCTCAATCCGGGGAATGATTTGGCGCCGAATGGGACAGCTCGGGTCATCGACATCAATCAAATTGAAAAACTGAGGAGTGATTCCCATAGCTAATTTGCGCCCGGTCAAAATGACACCCGCACGTTCCTCAGGCGTTAAGTCGATATAACGCTCGAGGCTTTCGAGTGAATTCAGGCGATTGCGCATCTGCCATGTCCAGTTACTCCAGTCCTCTGAAGAAACGTCAGGCCAGTGGCCTGGATAAGATGCTTCGAAGGTAATTTTCCTCATGAATCGTATTAAACGACCAAAACTAGTCGGACCACCCATCTTGTCAAATAAATGAACCGTTTCCAACTCCTCTTGAAATAAAGTCGTGGCTCGGCCATCGTATCACTATGGATTCAACAACCCCCCGACTGTTTATCAAAACGGGCTGCCCTTGGTGCGAGGAAGCGATTGCTGTTTTGGACAACTATTCAATTCCTTACGAAAGCATCGTGGTGACCGGCGATAGCTCGGCAATGGAAACAATGGTGCAGCTTTCCGGCCAAACGAAAGCGCCTACGATGGATTGGGATGGCGATATCCTAGCTGATTTTGGAGCAGACGAGCTGATTCCATTTCTCAAGGGAAAAGGCGTGATCGAATGAGTCAGCGAATTCGCTTCCACTCGGCAGGCGACCCCGTCGATGTTGCTCAATTGGAAGACTACGAGGAACCTCAATCAACCAACGCTGAAGTTCGCCTGCGCTTCCTAGCTGCTCCCATCAATCCTGCAGATATCAATTACCTGCAAGGAGTCTATGGAATCAAACCCGAACTTCCGGCCACGGCAGGTTTTGAAGGCTGTGCCCAGATTGAATCGGCCCCCGAAGACTCTGGCCTAACTCCAGGACAGCTAGTCATTCCCATTAAATCGATTCCCACATGGCAGGAAGTAGCAGTCTGCTCTCCTGAAAACGTTGCCGGATTACCGGAAGGAATCGATCCGTTGCAAGCGGCGATGCTTTCGGTCAATCCAATGACCGCACTTCGGCTATTGACCGATTTTGCAGAACTTAAAACAGGAGACTGGATCCTTCAGAATGCCGCGAATTCTGCGGTTGGCACTTGCGTGATCCAAATAGCAAAACAACTCGGTTTGAAAACTGCCAACGTTGTCCGTCGAGAAGGTGCCAAGGAACCTCTCGTCGATCTTGGTGCTGATGCCGTTTTTGTTGAAAGCCCTAAACTTGCTAGTGATTTAAAGGAGCACATTGGAAAGGGTCGGGCTCCCTTGGCTTTAAACGCCGTTGGCGGTGAAAGTGCTCTCGCCTTAGCTAAGGCCCTTTCCCCTCAGGGGACTCATGTGACTTATGGTGCAATGGCTCGGCGCCCGCTTACTCTTCCCAATGGACTCTTAATCTTTAAACGCATCCACTTTTGTGGATTCTGGGTTACTCGTTGGATAGACGAAGCACCTCTCGAAACCATTCGCGACGATTATCGAAAACTAGCTCAATGGGTACGCGATGGGCTTCTTAACATGCCGGTCGAGAAAACGTATTCACTCAGTGAATACAAAATAGCCCTCGAGTATGCCCAGAAAGATCAACGATCTGGTAAGATTTTATTTAAGCTCGCTGACCCACTTTAGCCATTAGGCGATCGCTAGGCCTTTGCGTTTCTTCTCCTCAGCCCGTTTCCGAAGATTGCTACGCTTCTTAACTTGGCGTTTTGTTTTACGTTTCCGCAACTGCCGGGCTAACTTATCTTCTACTTTGTCGACAACTTCGTAAAGGTCTTTTCCATATTGCTCAATGTGGATATCGGGTCCAGGAACTCCGAGGTGCACCTTTACTTGGAACTGCTTCGCTGGAGAATTGTTCTCATCGTACAAAATAACGGTGTGAACTCCGATGATGTCATCCGTGATGTTTTCTAAAACACTCAGTTTATCGGTGACATAGGCGCGAATGGCCCCGGTTAGTTTTAAATGACGTGCACTAAGATGGATTTCCATAAAGATATATTAGTCTAGAGAATAGTACGGGGCAACCGATTTTAGCGGACAGCTACAAGTAATGAGTATCGGTAATACCTGAATTACACCGCGTGATGACGCTTACTCTTTGGGGGCATTCGCCTCCATCCATGCTTGGGCATCTTTCTTCGCCTTGTTGACTTGAACCTTGGTCAAATCGGCTGCAAGGGAGGCTCCGGCTTCATTGGCAGGCGGGTATTGCAACATTGCACTGATGATATACCACTGGAGTGCTTTGGTAAGATCAGCCTTCACTCCTTGTCCTGTCTGGTAGAGAACACCCAAGTTGAACATAGCCGGGGGATACCCATTCTTTGCAGCCTTCTGCAGGAGTTCGATCCCCCGTTCCTCGTCTTTGGGAACACCATCCCCATTAAGAAAGAGCAACGCCAAATCACCCTGCGCATTTGCGTAATCTTGCGCTGCGGCTTTTTCATACCAGTGCAACGCTTTTTCCGTATTCGCCACGGTACCAACACCCCTCATATAGAACTGAGCGACTAAATTTTGAGCATCCGCATCACCTGTGCCGGCAGAAGCTTCGAACCATTTCAACGCTTTTTGCTTACTCAGCTCAACCCCCATTCCGTTCATGTAGCACTTGGCCAAGTTGTAGTAGGCGTTTTCGTATCCACCTCTGGCAGATTTCTCGAACCATTCGTAAGCTTTCTTGGGTTCAAAGTCGGTACCAAATCCATTCGCGTAACAGGTGCCAACGATATTCATGGACCGAGCATCTCCGCTCTCGGCAGCTTTTAAGGTCCATTCAAATCCTTTTGCCTGGTCCTTATCGACATTGTGGCCCCTCCAATAGAAATGCCCCATGGCCGCTTGGGCCATCGCATCCCCTGATTCTGCCAACGTTTTAACATCGCTCAGCGATTTTTCTCTCCATTCCGCAAACTGCTCGTCCTCCTCGGCAGCTTGCAGCACGTTCATGTTCAATAGGAAGACGGTAGATAGGACTAAAACAGCACGAATGGTAGGTGAGCGCATAATAGATTCTCTTGAGATGGCTTATATCGAATCGCTGAGTGATCTCAAGCACCTAATGAAAGCCGTGTTGCCAACGGTTCTGGCAACCCACTTTCAAGAATTCGTTTTTGAGCGCGTTTTAGATCATATTCGAGCCGCCGAAACTCAACCAGCTCCTGTGATGGAGTGTAGATCACATAACTAGCCCGCCAATCACGATCTCGAGGTTGCCCTACCGAACCTACATTAATAAGGTATCTGCAGTTTCTCTCGAGCTTTACCCGTTGCGTTGCTGGCTTTTCATAGACTTGTTTATCTCGAATAAAGACTTTGGGAATATGAGTGTGTCCCACAAAACAAAGACGTGTGTGCTGGTAAGTAAAGCTACTCTCGGCTTCTAGGTCCGAATTGACATAGTTCCAATTGTGAGGATCGTCTAAAGAAGAATGGACAACGGTGAAATGCTCAATACGCATTTGCATCGGGAGCGATTTTAGAAATTCTTTATACTTTGCCGTTACTTTCTTTTTAGAGTGAGAAATACCCTCGCCGGCCAGCGCATTGAAGTTTTCCCCTTGAGCCACTCCTGCAACCATTTCATCTTGATTACCCATAATGGTTGGGCAATCCAACGCCTTTACGAGTTTCAAACACTCCTTCGGACTTGCGTTATAGCCTACGATGTCGCCGAGACATACCGGATGAGTTACATTATTCTCCAGCATATCTTCAAGCACAGTCGCGAAAGCGTCGAGATTGCTGTGAATATCACTGAAAATGCCGTATTTCTTCGTTGCCATTAAATCGCTGGTCTATTTGCTGCCTGCCAGCCGAAGATCGGATTTGAACCGACGACCTACTGATTACGAATCAGTTGCTCTACCCCTGAGCTACTCCGGCAGCAAAGGGATATAGTCTCACTTTTGATTCTTCAAAAGCAATCCAAAAGAAGAAAGGCGGGTAATTAAAACTTTAAGATCTCGGGACGTATTCCGCATCAGCCGAAACCGGGGGAATGCCTCTTGGTGCACCGAACAAATCACGGACATAGATCCAATCATTGAGGCCTTGATGCC
>JBCCKK010000189.1:0-6562 GCA_039027395.1 Verrucomicrobiota bacterium
GATGCTGAATAGATATTTTGCGTTTGAGATTCTAATCTCAGAGGACCAAAGGCTTATCCCCAAGACGTTTGAGCCATGACTAGAAGCCGTTCATTGCGACTTGCATGTATAATCGTATTTTTTGCCATCGTTGTCTTTTTAGGAATGGCTTGTGGTCCGACCGGGATTTCTATTCCCGAGCTAACAAAGGCTGTTTCGCTACATGAGTGGGATTCGATGACAGTAACCGTATTTCGAGATATTCGGTTGCCTCGAGTTCTTCTCGGAATAACGGTTGGAGCGGGTCTTGCAATTTCCGGAGCGGTTCTACAAGCATTTTTTCGTAATCCTCTGGCGGATCCCGGTCTAATTGGGATTTCGAGTGGTGCTGCTTTGGGTGCCGTTATTCATATTCGCCTTACCACACTCGGGTTTTCCGCAGTAGGTCTAGCTGGATCATTTGGATTACCACTGTTTGCCTTCGCCGCTGGTATTATAACGACTGGATTGATTTATCTGCTAGCTCGCTTGAATGGGAGGATTATGGCAGTGACCTTTTTGCTATGTGGAATTGCCGTTAATGCATTGATGGGTGCTTTTATTAGCTATCTTATTTTTCAATCGGATGATCGGGAATTGAGATCGATTACGTTTTGGATGATGGGAAGTTTAGGTTTCGCTACCTGGAAGGAAGTGTTAGCGGTTCAACCCTTATTGTGGGCTAGTCTCGTTGCGCTTCCTTGGTTGGGTAAACCTCTAAATCTTTATATCCTTGGCGAAGTTGAAGCCGAACACTTAGGAGTGAATGTGGACCGTCTTAAGCGCTGGATTATTCTCTTGTGTGCGGCATGTGTGGGTGCCGGTGTTGCTGTCACGGGTATGGTTGGATTTGTCGGGCTGGTAATTCCTCATATAACACGGATGTTGTTGGGAGCGGATCACCGGTGGGTGCTACCCGGAAGCGCGATTGCGGGAGGAGGCTTCTTAGTGTTTGCCGATCTACTGGCGCGGAATCTCACAGCACCCGTTGAACTGCCACTTGGCGTGATTACCGCGGCCTTTGGGGCGCCGTTCTTTATCTGGCTTATCTATAGAGAACGCCGAAGAATCTTTTTTTAATCCATGATCTTAAAAGCAGATAATATTGCCGTTGCATTCGGGAAAAAGAAAATCCTAGATAAAGTTGATGCTTGGGTTGAATCAGGGCAAGTTCTAGCAATCCTCGGCCCAAACGGTGCCGGTAAATCGACTCTATTTCGCGTGTTGACGGGTGAACTGGCTCCGAGTGCAGGGAAAGTTTTTTTAGACGACCAAGAACTTTCATCATTTTCCCGACGCGAGTTATCACTTCGGCGAGCCGCAATGAATCAGCAGGTTCATATTCCATTTCCTATTTCAGCTAAGGAAGTTGTAATGCTGGGGAGGGCTCCCTTTTTTGGATGGCAGGAGACCCAGCGCGATCATCAGGTCGTTGATCATGCCCTCGAGCTCGTCGAAATGAGCGAGTTTGCTAACCGCGACTACCCGTCTCTTTCGGGAGGGGAAAAGCAGAGGATTCAATTAGCACGAGCTTTGGTCCAGCTCGAAGGAGAGGACGGTGATCTCCAAAATAAGTTTCTACTTCTTGACGAGCCGTCTTCGGCTTTAGATCTGAAACATCGACATGATGTGCTCAATATGTGCCAAGGTGTAGCAAAGCGAGGTGCTGCTGTCTTTTTAATCATTCACGATATCAACATGGCTTTAACCTATGCTGATCAAACTCTCGTTCTTTCCAATGGGACGGTATATGCCCACGGCAATGTAGAGACGATTCTTACTGAGGAGCTTGTCAAAGATGTTTTCGAGATTGAGGCTAGACTCGTTAAAATGGACGAAAAGGATCGGGGGCATTTTGTCTACCACGTTGCTCAGTAACATTTTAGTTTTATGAAAATATTAGCAACATATTCTACACGCACCGGAAATACCCAGCGAGTTGTTGAAGCAGTGGCGAATTCGCTGCCAGGGGAGGTGGACTGTTTAAATGTGGAATGCCAGCCAGACCCCAGCCAATATGATGTCTTGATCCACGGGTTCTGGGTAACTGGGGCAACAGCGGATGAGCCTTCACTTGAATATTTAAGAGGAATTTGCGATCGATCGATCGGTTTAATTGGAACAATGGGAGCAAATCCTAGCTCAGCTTATGGAAGGAGTATTGCTCTGCGTCTTAAAAATGTGTTACGCGAAAATAACAATCGTATGAAAGCATGGTTTCTTTGCGCTGGAAAAATCGATCCCGAATTGATTCGTTGGATGGAGACGCTTCCTGAAAATCATTCCCAGTATCCGACCCCTGCAAGGCGAAAAAACTGGGAAGATGCATTAGGGCATCCGAACCAATTAGATATTGATCGCGCGATCGATGCATTTCGTCAGGCTTTGTCGTAAGAGAGGTTGCCTCTATTCAATGCTATTCGATAGCATTAATCGACTTTAGGGACTTGATCCATTGGGGATTATGTGTGGTCATTCGAAACAAAACGAAGCCGTTTTTGTCCAGAGCATCAACCATGACCGGATGTCCAGAAGTTGATCGGTTAGGTCGATACAGCCACAGAGAGGCGACATCAGCTGGTAGAATATAAAATGCATGGTGCCTGTCAGCGATAAAGAGGCGGTTTTGCTCCCAATCGGAAGCGTTAGCTTTAATGTGACGGGTAACAACGGTTTCTTCTTTGTGAAGATAAAGTCGAACGGTTGTCGGAATTCCAATCGACTTTTTGAAGAGTGTCATAAGAGCGTCTTGAATCTGGTTAACGCCATGTTCGCGAAAGGTCCTTTGTGTTTTTGAAGGAGAAGTGATGTTGGGAGGCTCTACGTAAGAGGCAGATTCGGCGATCTGATTGAGAACCAAGTGAAACTGCTCTCGTTTGATAGTAGATTTTAGACAGATCGGTTTCCAAGCGGCCTGGCGGTGCTGAATGAGTTCGACAGGATGACGCCAGGTGAACGTAGGGTTGTTGACGTAATCAAACATTTCGGTCCAAGTTGCTCTGGAAATGCCAGAATTCGGTGATTTAACGGCTTCACCAGGAAGAAAAGTTCCAAGGAGGCACGAACCATTTTTGTAAACCTGGAAGTGATCTCCTAATTCCTGGAGTGCTTCTTGGATGGGAGGATTCGTATATGGTGTGGTTCTAACGAGAGACTTTGTTGCTTCGGTGGTCGATGAAACGTTCGTTCGAGATTCCTGCGAGTCGATCGTCTGTAGCATGTCGACTATATGGTCATAGCATGGGGAATCGGTCAATCCTTTTATTGATACTGAGTCTCATTTTTCCAGGCATTAGATTTTTAGAAGATTTCAAAACGATCCTAATAGACTAAGCTGCAATGTTCTATCGCCCTGATTTGAGCTTCCCAAGATATGGATCTCATTTAGTTTCAATGAGTAACGGTGTATGAAAAAGTCAAAGGTAGGTCGTCTTCTAGGAGAACTAAAACCGTATCGCAGCTATTGGATAGTTGGAACTATTTGCCTATTAGTTTCAGCTCCGGGGCGATTGTTCCATCCCTTAGTCTGGATGTTTGTGATTGACCGAGTTGTCGCTCAGAGAGAAACACAGTGGCTCTGGCCAGCTCTAGGCTTAATGGTTGTCGTTCAAGGGATCAGTTTGGCATTAGGCGCGGCTCAAGGACTTTTGTTTGAAAAAGCTGGGCAATTGTTTATTCGAGACCTTCGCAATCGCCTATTTCAGAAGCTTAATCGCCAGTCGGTAGGATATCTCCACAATCAGCGAATGGGAGATCTCAGCTCTCGAGTGATTTCTGATATTCAAACAGTGCAAAGCTCCTTGGTGAATGGGATGGGAACGATGTGCGATGAGCTCGTCAGCTTTGTCTTTGTAATCGGTATTATTCTTTCGATCAATTGGATGATTGGGTTATTTGTCATCGTACCGCTGGTTTTAACATTCGTGATTATGCGTGTGTTCAATGCCCGGCTGAAAGCGTACTATCACGAGGCGAGCCGAGTGATGGGACAGGTGAGTGCCCGGTTGCAAGACAGCCTCTCTGGCCATCCGATTATTCAGGCATTTGGTATGGGGGATCGAGAGGAGGGCCGTTTCAAGAACGAGACCGAAACCCATTTTCAAGCCACAATGAAGGCAGTACGGTTGCGAACCGCATTATTCCCCGGTGTCTTCTTTTTGGGTTTTTTGACGAATGTAATTATGCTCGGCGTCGGCGTCGGGCTTGTATTGCAAGAAATTTTGACCCTAGGTGGGCTCGTTGCAATTCGGATTTACTGGTGGCAGCTCAATAGTCCAATGAGAACATTGGCAACTGTTGGGGACTTACTGCAACGGGCGCGAGCTTCTTCTCAACGTATCTACGAAGTTCTGGATGCTCCAGATCCTACCTCAGATCCAGTGACTCCAACCATGTTGTCACATGCAATGCAACCGATTGTGTTTGAATCGGTTTCTTTTCATTACGACGCGGCTCGCCCTGTGCTGCGTAATCTAAATCTCTGCCTAGAGCCGAAGACACGAGTGGTTCTTGCTGGGATGAGTGGAGGTGGAAAAACGACCTTGTTGAATTTGCTACTTCGCTTTTACGAGCCAATTTCAGGTCGGATCCGATGTGGTTCAGTTTACATTGATGAAATGACCCGGGCTCATTGGCGCTCTTTTGTTGCTCCTGTTTTCCAAGAAACATTCCTGTTTCATTGTAGCATTCGAGAAAATCTACGCTACGCGTGTTCGGACGCAACGGACAAGCAGATGCAGAAAGCACTCGCACAGGCGAATGCCTGGGAATTTGTCAAAGATACGCCACAGGGCCTAGATACCATTGTTGGTGAGCGCGGAATTAAGCTCTCCGGTGGGCAGCGCCAACGCCTCGGAATCGCGCGCGCTTTTTTAGCGAACCCATCGATTCTCTTGCTCGATGAACCAACCAGTTCAGTGGAGCCTGAAAGTGAAAATATTATTGTTCAGTCGATTCACGAGCTGATGGAAGGTCGCACAGTCATCATGACATCCCATCGGGTCTCCCTTTTCCAGAAGGCGGATCGCATTTTGTTTCTGAATGGAGGTCAGATCGAAGAAGACGGGTCCCATTCTAAGTTGCTAGAAGGTAACGGGAGCTATTCTAAACTCTACCGATCTTGGGAAGCCGCTGAACAGGCTGAACTGCTGAATCAGTAGTATAATAGAAGCCGCTGAGTTGTCGTTGCGTGCGCTTATCTCATCGGCAGAAGCTAGGACTGACATGGGCCTCGACTTAGATGTTCGTGAAGGATAACCCAACCGGTTTCCTTCTTCGTTAAAACAGCAGTTCCCCGGCCCGTTCCTGCCGCTTGTTGTCCATGAATCACCCCAGACCAGCGATAACCATAGAGGCATACAGACAAGGTTTCGGATTGAGCAATCCACTGAAGATCGTAAATTTCGTAAGTCTCGTCTTCGATTGTCTGGAAATTGTTTCGAATCGCTTCTTCGATTTTCAGTTTTCCAGAATAGCAGCCTTCATTACTAAACCAATAAACGGCATCTTTATCTACTAGACTGAGAACAGCTTCGAGATCCTTGTTTTGAGAAGCTGCTTCATAAGCTCTTAAGCAATCGTTTGGATTCACAGCAGTTGAGAGTGAAAATAGTTGAATCGGCTGTCAACTACCTTTGAAAGAGTGTTTTCGAAGAACGATGCGGGACCAGACGACGTTTGGTTTGCTGGGCATCAAGCTCGGCTGATTCTCTAAGTGAAGAATCGCGGAAAATCCAATGGTTTTGGCAAATTGAATCGTGGCCCTGCTATCGGTAGGAAACAGGTGAGTCCCCGCACCAGCAGGGCCATTGCGCAATGAAATTGCGATCAGTCCTCGTGGTCGGAGAAGCTCAGAGAGCCGTAACAAACTGGCATCTCGCTCCTCAATGTCTAAATGATGCCAAACCCCATCCACAAGGATAAAATCGAATAGCGGTGTCTTTTCACCCAATGATTCTAATCCGGGAAGGCAGTCCTCTATCCATTGGATTTTCGATCTCGAATAGGTTGATTGGGCTGCTTTCAAGAACGGGATAAAAGGCTCAAAGGCGACGACGCTGTAGCCGAGATTGGCTAGAGCTGCTGCATTCTGACCAGCTCCCGAGCCTACGTCGAGAACTCGTGCGGGTAGCGAAGGAAGATAAGGAAGAAAATCTCGATTCGTCTGTTTAAAATCAAGAGCTTGGCTGGATCGAATAAAGGAAGGTATGACTTGGTTATAACCCTGAACCCCTGAAATAGTTGGAACGATTTCGTGATTCACGACGCCTGATCTTATAGAGAATTGGTGATAGATCAAACAAAGTTGATCCGTGTAAACGGGAAAATTCTGCGTTTCAGCACAGAGGGCGAAATCAAAAGTGGTACTATTTCGTCTGCTAATAATACTATTTAAGCATTTTTAAATAATAATAATGCTAAGCCTATAGTCATTAGAATTTTATTCAAAATTTTCAGGACATTATTTTTGATTTTTTTTCTCTTTTTTTAAAAAAATTTATGATTTCTCCTGGACAAAAAATAAAATCATTGTATCGGATTCGAC
>JBCCKK010000190.1:0-6537 GCA_039027395.1 Verrucomicrobiota bacterium
ATTTGAAACTTTATCCGTCTCTAGGGTCACAAGAGTATCACCTTTTGCAACAGCATCTCCATCCGCTTTGTGCCATGTTCCGATGTTAGCAGACGTAATCGAATCTCCAGCTGCGGGAACAAGAATATCAATTGGTTTTGCATCTGAAACCGCTTCCGTCTTTGTGGAAGCTTCAGAAGGTTGCTCAGCTGGAGCTTCTTTAGACGCCTCCCCTTTTGCTGATTCATCGATCTCGATAGACTTTGGCTTTGCAGGTTTTAATGCTTCGATAATCAAATCTTTGATATTCGGAGACCAACGGAAGAGGTCGATTTTTTCGTTACTAAGCTCGCGAACGATATTTTTAACACGCGAGCCTCTCAGTCCGACGCATGCCCCTACGGGATCTACTTTTTCATCAGCAGACCAGACCGCAATCTTTGTGCGATACCCGGCTTCCCTCGCAAGGCCTTTAATTTCAACAGTTCCGTCGTGAAGCTCATTAACCTCTAACTCAAAAAGCTTGCGAACGAATTGAGGATGGCTGCGGGTTAGAACAATGCGTGGTCCTCTTGGCGTACTATCAACAGCTAGGATTAATGCACGAATTCGATCTCCCGGTGTATAATCCTCGGTTGGAACACGCTCCTTAGATGGCATAATGCCTTCGAACTTTCCGAGATCGACAACCACATCGGATCGATCAAAGCGACGAACCGTTCCTGTGACGACGTCTCCGACACGATCTTTGAATTCATCAAAAACCATAGTTTTTTCGATGCTACGGATATTTTGATTGATCGTTTGCTTGAAAACTTGAGCGGCAATTCTACCGAAATCTTTTGGAGTCACTTCAACTTCAACCATTGAACCAAGTCGAGCTTTAATGTCGGTGCGCCTAGCTTTGGCGAGTGAAATTTCTTGGTAAGGATCAACAACCTTTTCTACGGCGCGCAATGTGGCGAATGCCTTGATTTCCCCATTCTGAGGGTTCATTTCAACCCGTAATTCATTTGCAGGGCCGAAGCTCTTGCGAGAGGCAGATAAAAGGGCAGACTCGATGGCATGGATCATCGTATCCCGGTCGATGCCTTTTTCCTTTTCCATATAGTCTAAAACTGCCAAAAAATCCTGACTCATCGCTCTTTACCTGCTTTTTTTTAGTTTTTCGTGTAGAAAAAAAAAGTGGAAACCAACGTCGGTTTCCACTCAAGCTCTTTCTTACGCTTGTTAACCTCTCGCAAAATGGTAGAGCATTAGCAATCACGGTCAAGAGTTGAGTCCAAAAAATGTCAGATTCGCCATCATCAGTCCTCGGAATTATCGCAGGAAAGGGAAATTACCCTCGACTTATGCTTCAAGAAGCGAGGAGGCAAGGCCGACGGCGTATCGTCATGGCAGCCTTCGAAGGTGAGACCGATCAAGCGCTAGCTGCGGAAGCAGATCAGGTAGAATGGATGCGTGTTGGCCAACTTGGGAAGCTGCTTTCATTTTTCAAAAATGCTGAAGTAAGTGAGGCCGTTATGGCTGGCCAGATCACGCCAGGACGATTGTTTGATCTCAGACCTGACTGGAAAGCACTTCGTCTATTGCTTAGTTTGAAGCGGAGAAATGCAGAATCGCTTTTTGGAGCCGTAGCAGACGTGTTGGAAAATGAAGGAGTTTGTCTGTTGCCAGCGACGACGTATCTCGACAAATATCTGGCAGGTTTGGGGTTGATTGCAGGTCCGAGGCGCGATGGTCAGTTAAAATGGGATCTCGAGACGGCCTGGCCCGTCGTAATCCAGCTTAGCGCCCTAGATGTCGGGCAGTGCGCTGTCGTTAAAAAGGGAACCGTTCTTGCAGTTGAAGGTTACGATGGAACAAATGCAACGATTCGAAGGGGGGGCAAGCTTGCTCGGGGAGGGGCGACTCTCTGTAAGCTTTCGAAGCCGAATCAAGATATGCGTTTTGATGTGCCAGTCATCGGTCTTAATACCTTAGAGGTATGTTATGAAGCGGGTATCAAACGGATTATAGTGGAAGCGGGTATGACCCTGATTCTTGACTTAGAAGATGTCCGTCGCTTTTGTCAGGATCATCGAATTACCTTATGGGGACACAGCGAAAGAAAACCAATTTAGTATGAGTGCGATAAAGGCTGGAGTTATTGGAGTCGGACACATGGGGCGTGAGCATGCCCGGATCTACAGTGGATTGGATCTAGTGGAATTTGCCGGGGTGTATGATCCCGACAAAAAAAAGGCGAGAAAAATTGCTGAACAGTATGGCTGTCGGGCGTTTGAATCGCTCCCAGATTTTCTAAAGCACGTTGAAGCCGCCAGTATTGCTGCCCCGACCTCGGAGCATTCGAGGTTAGCCTCTCTTTGCCTAGATTCCGGTATTCATATCTTAGTTGAAAAACCGATTACCCCAACGACCGAAGAGGCCATGCAGCTCGTAGAATTGGCTGATAAACGTCAGAGGATTTTACAAGTGGGGCATATTGAACGGTTTAATCCAGTTCTCAAGGCACTTGAAAAACGACTGACTCGACCACGATTTATTGAAGCCCATCGCCTGTCTCCCTATCCCGGAAGGAGTCTAGACATTGGCGTTGTTATGGATCTAATGATTCACGATATTGAAATTATCCTGCATCTGGTTCGCTCTCCGGTTCAGTCAGTCGATGCTGTTGGTGTTGCTGTTTTAAGTAAAAGTGAAGACATCGCAAATGCTCGTATTCGTTTTGAAAGTGGATGTGTGGCAAATATTACCACAAGCCGTATCAGCCCCGAGAAAATGAGAAAGATACGTGTGTTCCAGGATGATGCGTATCTTTCGTTAGACTATCAGAACCAAGAGGGGGAAATCTACCGCAAAGGTCCGTTTAAAATTACCCGAGATAAAATTCCAGTAATGAAAGAAGAGCCGCTAAAAGAGCAACTTTCGTCGTTTATTGATTGTATTAGCTGCAATTCTGATCCCGTTGTTTCAGGAAGGCATGCGGCAAATGCGTTGAACGTGGCCGCGATGGTATGCGAACAGATAGGGGACCTGCGGGCTCCGTAGTCTTTTTGGAAGATTTAGCTGATGTCGAAACGGTTCTATTTGGTGGCAGGAGAGCCCAGTGGAGACCGCCATGCTGCTGAGCTGGCGAAGGCGCTAAATCAGAGAGCTCCGGGCTCCGTAATAAAAGGGGTGGGAGGTAGGCATCTGAGAGCAGCAGGGCAAGATCAACTCTTTGATTTGGCAGAACATGCCGTTGTCGGCCTGGTTGATGTTCTCAAAAACTATCGGAAGTTTCGGCAAATGTTTTACGATGTTTTGTCGGACATTCAGCAGTGCCAACCGGACGCGGTAGTTTTGGTGGATTTTCCAGGATTTAATCTGCGATTGGCGAAACAGATCAGAAAGCGACACCCGCAGGTTAAGCTTGTCTACTACATAGCTCCTCAAGTCTGGGCTTGGAAAGCTGGGCGAGCAAAGACAATGGAGAAGCTTCTGGATCTACTGCTGGTTATTTTTCCATTTGAAGAAACGTGGTTTAATCAAAATGTACCGGCATTACCCACGCTTTGGGTCGGCCATCCCAATCTAGATGCGTGGAATTCTTCAAGTATGTTGCCCTATCAGGAAAGGGAGAACACATTGATTTTGTTGCCAGGTAGTCGGAGGAAAGAAATTCAGTATCATCTGCCTGTCTTCGTGGAAGCCTTAAAACAATTACACCCGCAGCATCCAGAGCTCGAGTTTCTCCTGCTGGCACCCGATGACGAAAAAGCAGCTTATATTAAGGAAGAATTGAAGCACTTTGAGGAGTTACCTCATATCAATGTTGAAACGAACTACCATTTGACCCGCTTAAGTCATTCGCGACTGGCTTGGGTAGCCTCCGGGACGGCAACACTCGAGTGTGCGATGGCAGGATTGCCCATGCTCGTTATCTATAAAACACAGCCTTTGACTTGGTGGGTAGGTAAAATGTTGGTCAAGTTACCGTATCTCAGCATGGTTAATGTTGTAGCAGAGAAAAAAGTGGTAGCTGAGTTTTTGCAAGCAGATGCAGTTCCGGTGGCGTTTTCTGAGGCAACGTGCCAATTGCTTAACTCTCCGGCATCTCTTAATAAGATGCACGCTGATTTAGTGCGTCTTACTTCGGAACTGAAGTCGTCTCGGGGAGCTTCCGCGCAAGCAGCGGAAGCAATTTTTAACCTTTAACGGCACCCGCTGCTAAGCCTTTAACGAAGAGGCGCATCGTAAATATGAATAGTACGATTAATGGCAATGAAGCGATTGAATATGCCGCCATCATTTCTCCCCATTGTTTGACATATTCACCTTCAAGGCGCAGCAATCCAACTGGAATGGTAAGCTTTTCGTCGTCTCGTAAGATGACGAGCGGAAGCATTACGTTGTTCCAGATATTTAAGAACTTCATAATCGAAACGGTTGCAATAACCGAACCCGACATGGGCAAAACGATTGTAATGATCTGTTGAAAATGACCTGCACCATCCATTTCCGCTGCTTCGAATAATTCTTTAGGGATATCTTCAAGAAACTGTTTTAGAATGAAGATGCCGACGACTTGTCCTCCTGTGGCTCCCACAATAATCAAAGCCCAAAGGCTGTTGATCAAACTCAGTTTTTCTAACAGAGCAAAAAGCGTTACCAATGTGGCTGCCGTCCCCGGCAAAAACATTGATGCGACAATCCCGTAATAGACAAAAGCCCGTCCGGGAAAGCGATAGCGGGCGAGGACATAACTAGTGAGGACGACCATGACCAAACTGAATAAAACCGCCGGGATGGTGGTTACAATCGAATTAGCAAGATAGATGCTGACAAGATCCCAAGCCTTTTCCCAATTAGACAACTTCCAGGTATCTGGAGCATCAAAAAACCACGGATTTCGTTCGTATTGTAAATTATCCTTAAGGCTGACAACGAACATTAAGAACAAAGGATAAAAAGCGAAAAACAGAACGAACCAGAGGTAAGCATGCTTTCCGAGTTCGCCCCATTTAAATTTTTTTTCAGCTTTAAGAGAGGTGGATTCTGAGGTGCTCATTATTTGTCTACCTTAACATATTTGTTATAAACGATGGTTAGCCCGAGGATGATGAGGAACATGATGAACCCAAGAGCACAAGCGTATCCAAATCTTCCATCCAAGAACGCTTTCTTATACATATAAAGACCGGGAACAAGTCCTTTGTTGCCGGGGCCTCCTTCTGCCTCCAGTAAGATTAAGAAAAACTCGTATTGGACCAAAGTTCCGATAGTCATAAAGATCAGATTGATCCTGACTTGGGTCATGATAAGCGGGAGTTCGATCCAGAATAGCCGGCCAATTGGGCCTACGCCATCGAGTTCAGAAGCTTCGTAGACATCCTGAGATATCTGCTGGAGTCCTGATAAATAGATCAAAACACCCACAGTTCCAACCCAAGGGAATCCCCAGAAGATAATTGAGGGGAGGATTAGACTTTCATTTCCAAGCCATGCCGGACTTCCTCCCATGAATTGTTCCGTTGGGTTCTTCCAAATGCCGCCAAAAAAATACAAAAGGCCCGCAGCCAAGAAAATAGCGTAAACTGGAATCATGACGAATCGATCTGCAGTAATTTCATGTTCCTTGCGGCGGACCGTATATCTACCAAGGGCAAGCGCCAGAACCGTGTAGAGAGGGAGGCGCCAAAGTTCCTCACGCATCAGGAAAATGGAAGGGAGAAGGATCGCCGCCCAAGTTAACCAGGCTGCATCGCTAATTTTAGCGAGGAACACCATGAGGACGATAAAGCTGATAGTGGCCGAAAAATAGACCAAGGAAGGATTTCCTGTAGCGGATGCGAGGTAGAAACTAATTATTGGAATCAGAGAACTGACGATAATAATGATCGATGCATTTTGAGTCTTTCCGTAGGCATTAGAATTTTGAGCTACGGAAAATGCAGCAAACAGCATTGCACCAACAATAGTGAGACCCCAAATACCGTTTGAGCCGAATATCGGAGAAAGAACACCTGTGATAAAGGGTTGAAGATTAGAGTAGATGGTAGGCATTAAGCCCGGAGCGTCTTGTGTTCCATCCAGAAAATGCAGAACGCCCATGGTTCCCGTGATGTTAAGGAGTCGATTTAGAATCCCAAAATCTGGATCATAAAAGCTCTTCCAAATAAGTAACCAAACCAAGGATGGGATTACCATTGGAATAACGAAAAGAACTTGGTAAACATAGCGCGCCTTTTCGTTAATCAACCGATGTAGCGCAATCGCGGCAAAGATACATGGCCACATTTTGAGTAGATTTGCGGCCAGTAGAATCAAAACAAGTCGGAATGATTGCCAGAACAAGGGATCACTCATCGTGTCCCGGAAATTCCTTAGCCCTACATATTCTTGAATGAGAGGAGGTTGCCAGCGGAATGCAGACATCAGAAAAACGTCAAACTTAGGGTAATACGAAAAAACAACCATTGAAACCAGTGTAGGAAACATCAGGGCATACAAGATCGCCCATTTCCTTAAGTGATGGACCAAGCTGTCTTTAAAGTAGCCTTTTGATTTCGCTGG
>JBCCKK010000191.1:0-6524 GCA_039027395.1 Verrucomicrobiota bacterium
ATGGCTCAAAACTAACGCTGCGAAGCTAGGACTCTAGCATCTACCAAAGATAGGCATCCAAGCAGAAGACCAAAATCATTGCCAGAGCAATGAGGAAATGAGTGACATTTGACCCGATAATTCCAACCATAACGCCAAATCCCGCTTTCCCTGCCTCTTTCGGAGACTTTTTCGCAAGTGCAAACTCGAAAAGAAACGCTCCGAGAAGCGGTCCTAGAATGAGTCCCGGTATGGCAAAAAACAGTCCTATAATACCACCAATGAGTGCCCCCCAAACTCCCCAAGCAGAGGCTCCGAAATAGCGAGCCCCCACCATTCCCCCAATCCATTCAAGAAGAATTGCCAAAGCAACACAAAGTCCTAAAAAAGCTACGATCCACCAACTGAGCTGCTCTGGGAATAGTACTTTATGGATAACGATACCCACAAAAATCAAAGGTGTCCCCGGAATAATGGGAAGGATAGAACCAACAAGTCCGACAAGTAGGAGAACCCACACAACAATTTCTCCTCCAACTTCTGTGAATAAAGTACTCATTTAAACGTCCATTATCTGCGACACATTCTATGTTTTTCTCAATCTACCATGTGACAAACTAGGATATATAAGATAGGATTGCCTTCTACCATGAAAACTTTTGGAGTCTATAACCGCTTAATTCTTACGCTGTTACTGGCAGGAGCATTCCTTTCGCTCGCCAAACCTCGGCCACTGCTCGGAAAAGAGCCTAGTTTAGACCCCAAACTGCAACAAGTAGCCGTCATGGTTTCCCGCTTCCTCCAGGAAGAACACTTCGCGAAGCACCCCATTGATGAAACGGTCTCCAAAGAGTGGATTAAAGCCTACATGGAAACGCTAGATTACAGCCATCTCTATTTCCTTCAGACGGACTACGACCTGATTCTCCAAGAAAATGCTGATTCGATAGGTAAGAAAGTGCGTTATGGAGATATCTCCCCGGCGTTCAAGATTTTCAGTATTTTTAAAGATCGTTTTGAAAGTCGGGTCGCTTGGGTGAAAGAACGCCTCAAACAACCTTTTGATTTCTCGGGAGATGATTACTAACTGACCGATAGTAAATATGCCGAATGGCCCGCTGATCTAGCTGCTGCCGATAAACTTTGGGAACAGCGTTTAAAATATGAGCTTCTCCAAAGCCAATTCGCAGAAGAATCCGAAGAAACCGGAGAACTTCCCAAAATGAGTCCATCCGATTTCAATATCGATGAGGATGTTTTGAAAAAGGTGATTGAACGCCATCAGCGGCGAGCGAAATATGTATTCGAGACCGATAATGAGGATATCGTAGAAACATACCTCTCATCTCTAACCAATATCTACGACCCTCACAGTCAATATCTCAGCCAGAAATCCTATGAGGACTTTTTTATAGCTATGAACCAACAGTTGTTTGGGATTGGCGCTATTTTGACGACGGAAGATGGCTATTGCGTCATTCGAGAGATCATCAAGGGTGGACCGGCAGATCTATCCGGCGCAATTCAGGTGAATGATCGTATCACCGGCGTTGCTCAGGGAAACCAGTCCTTCATTGATATCATTGATATGAAGCTTCGGGATGCAGTTCGCCTCATTCGCGGCAAAAAAGGAACGGTTGTTCGCCTAGAGGTTATTCCTGCTAAAGCAAGTGACTCATCCGTGCGTAAAGAAATTGCGATTGTTCGGGACGAAATCAAACTCACCCATCAAAAGGCTAATGCAAAGCTCATTGAACAGACTCTTGAGAATGGGACCAATATTAAGTTGGGTGTGATCAAGCTCCCTTCATTTTATGGAGACATTGGGAACAAAAAACGCACCCTATTTGGCGGACCCAAACGCAATACAAGCACAACTTCCGATGTTAAAGTTCTTCTCGAAAAACTGAAGGACAAGGGGATGGACGGCCTTGTTCTTGACTTGAGAAACAACGGCGGAGGGCTCCTCGACGAAGCGATTCGCCTGGCTGGACTATTTGTCGACAAAGGCCCAATTGTCCAAGTCAAAGACTCAAAAGGTCGCCGAAAGATCTTTGACGATGAAATTTCCGGTAGTATCTACAATGGGCCGCTTGTTGTTTTGACCAATAAACTGAGTGCTTCTGCCTCTGAAATTGTTGCAGGAGCTTTACAAAACTACAAACGTGCGATTGTCATTGGTGATAGCAGCACTCATGGAAAAGGAACCGTACAGACGGTCACAGAGGTGGGTCGCTTCATTACTCCTCTAGGCGCCACCCAAGTGGATGTGGGTGCTGTAAAGTTAACGATTCAAAAATTCTACCTACCTAATGGACATTCAACCCAAAAGAGAGGGGTTATTCCTGACATCAAGCTTCCATCCGCCAATGACTACTTAGAGATTGGCGAAGGAACCTTACCCCACGCGCTACCTTGGGACGAAATTGATCCGGCAAAGTTTGGAAAAATTAATGATGATTTGGATGTAGTGATTAATTCTCTGACAGAAAAAAGCCAAAAGCGAATTGAACAAAATGAACAGTTTTTAAGACTCTCTGAGGACATTGATGAATTAAGAGAGCGGCTTGAAGAAAAACGAATCTCATTAAATGTGGAGAAACGGATCAATGAAATTCTAGAAGACCAGGAACGTCGCAAAGAGCAAGATGACATCGTTGAAACACTGGCAAGCTCTAGTCCCGATATCTTGACAATCGAGTTCGACGAAAACCTAGAAATTACCGAAAAACTTGAAACTGCTGCTACTCTCGAAAAGAAAGAGTCAAACAAAGACGAGAAGGACGAAGAAGAGCTTTCGACCGTGCGCGACTACGCCTCTGACCTCCATCTCAAGGAATCACTAAACATCTTAAGTGACTTTATTCTACAAAGTAATGGAGGTTCCCTGGTCGCAAAAGAGTTGGCAGATGCTAATTCCTAAAAGTTTTTCGACCCAGTCCTAGCTGCTGCACGCTTATTGTCTCTGCACCTACCCGATTCATTGGAAGCCGACTATGGAACTCATCCTTGCATCTAGCTCTCCCAGAAGAAAAGACCTATTGAGCGAAGCAGGAATCCTATTTAGGGCTTCATCTCCAAACGTCGAAGAATGGTCAACTGAATCCCATCCCGATTTATCTCCAAATGACCTCGCCTTAAGCAATGCACGACTTAAAGCCGATTGTATTCGACAGAAAAATCCAACGGCTGTCGTTCTTGCCGCAGACACAATCGTTTATTGCAAAGGAGATGTTCTGGGGAAACCAAACAGCCGATCTGATGCGATTCGAATGCTTTCCTTACTGTCCAACAGCACCCATGAAGTGATTACCGGCATGGTCTGGCACGTTTCATACAACCGAACGGTGAAAGAATACATCGGTCGGACGTTTGTCACGTTCAAGCCTCTCAATGAAAAACGTATTAATGAATATATTGATCGAGTCAATGTCATGGACAAAGCTGGCTCCTATGCACTGCAAGATCGCGGGGAAGACATCGTTGAGCGCATAGAGGGGTCTCGGACAAACGTTATCGGCTTGCCGATGGAAAAAGTCCATCAATGGTGGACTGAAGAATATCAGAGTAAAAACTGAGCCCTTTGGATTTCTTTGGAATGCAACCACTGAACTCGCACTTTCCTAAAGAACGCCCGGTCCTGATCCTAGCGCCCATGCAAGACGTAACGGATCTGCCATTCTGGCGGATCATGCACCGCTACGGCGGACCAGATATCTATTTCACAGAGTATTTTCGAGTCCATGCAAACTCCCATCCTGAAAAAAATATTTTAGCCTGCATTCAGCAAAATCCATCACCTCGTCCAGCAATTGCCCAAATGATTGGGCAAAGCATCCCAGATCTCATCCGAACTGCTGAATTTCTACAGACCCAAAACATCATTGCAATCGATCTCAATGTAGGCTGCCCAGCCCCCATCGTTTGCAAAAAATCATCAGGCGGAGGGCTCCTACGAAACCTAGATCACCTAAATGAAATTCTTGCGGCATTAAGAGCAGCGATTACCATCCCGTTTACCGTTAAGACCCGGGTAGGTTTCTATGAGACCGACGAATTCGAAAATCTGCTCGATCTTCTCAAGCAACACCCGATCGATCTCTTAACGCTTCATGGAAGAACAGTCAAAGAGATGTATCGGGCCCATGTCCACTACGACCTTATTCGAAAAGCGGCTGATAATCTTCCATTTCCAGTTATTGCAAATGGCAACATTTTAAGTGCTGAGAGAGCTAAGGAGATCAGCCAAATAACCGCGACACGAGGATTAATGATTGGAAGAGGTGCAATACGCAACCCATGGATCTGGAACCAAATACGAGAGCTCTACTGTGATGGACAGATTAAAACCTTACCATCACTTCGAGACCTTAGAGGCTACATCGAACACCTCTATATCGAAACCCGCCCGCCCGAACTGAAAGAAAAACTTCATGTCGCAAAAATGAAGAAATACATGAATTTCATTGCTCAAGGAATCGATGGAGAAAACCAATTCCTTCACCAAATACGTCGCACTCAGACGGAGAAAGATTTTTTTGGCATCTGTGATATCTTCCTCGATCGGGATGGCTCATTTCTACCCGAGCCGGACGAAGGAGCTCTCGTGAATTCTGGAAGACCTCGCGAAGACTGCTGGAAGTCTTAGTTCTGACTCAAGCTCTTCCGTTATTGAGCTATTAATCGAATGTCGTAACTTCGGCCTGTGAAGATTGTTCGTTTTAAAGATACAACGGAAACGGTTTTTTGGGGCCGCCTTATTGACTCGAGTGCAAAGGAAGCTGAGATTTTCGATGGCAACCCACTAGAATCCGGCACCCTTACCGGATCCACAAGGCGCATTGAATCACTACTAGCTCCTATTGAACCGAAGCAGATTCTTTGTATCGGCCTCAATTATTGTGAACATGCCAAAGAGACGGGATCTCCTATACCGGAGTTTCCTGTTGTTTTTTCGAAGTCGCTGAATGCCGTGCAAGATCCAGGAGCACCCATTGAACTCCCCCGACACCTAAGAAGCGACCAGGTAGATTATGAGTGCGAAATGGCGATTGTTATCGGGAAGAAAGCAAAGAACATCTCAAAGAAGCAAGCCATGGATTATATCTTTGGTTACACCTGCGCTAACGATGTGAGTGCTCGGGACTGGCAGCTCCAACGCAGTGGGAAACAATGGTGCCGTGCAAAGTCCTTTGACACATTCTGCCCCCTCGGACCGTGGATCGTAACTCGAGATGAACTTGGAGATCCTCATTGCCTTAGAATCCAAACTAAAGTGAACGAAGAAGTTCTTCAGGATGCGAATACCAGTGACATGATCTTCGACATACCAACTCTCATCGAGTTTCTTAGTGGAAGCACAACACTATTATCCGGGACTATCATTCTCACAGGAACACCTCACGGTGTTGGCATGGGGCGTGATCCAAAACGATGGCTCAGCCCTGGAGAATCTGTTTCGATTATTATCGAAAAAATTGGATCGCTAACAAATCCAGTAGTAGAAGAAGTCGGCCAATTCTAAGATTTACTAAAAGCACACCCATTCAACCGCAAAAACATCCTCTGTGGAAAAGATTCACACAGCGGGTGTTAAAAATCAAAACAAGCAACGCCTAGATTTTAATCCCGGCGTCCCAACAACAATGGAAGCACATACCAAAGAAAGTAGAGAAGCGATGTGATGAAGGCTGCAACATAGGTGAATGCGGCTGCATCCAAAGTCTTTTTAACCCCGTATTCCGCTTCCTCGGTCGTAACAAGACTCATTTTGTTGAGAATGACTTTAGCCCGCTTGGAAGCGTCAAACTCCACAGGTAATGTCACCAGATTGAAAAGCATGATCATCCCCCAGCCGGCTGCCATGATCATAAAATAAACAGATGAACTAACGTTAAACATTCCAAAGCCACCCGTGAATAAGCCAATCATCGGAAGCCAAGTAACAATGTTGTTTGCATAATTTGTAAGACCAACGGAAGCCATTCTCCACTGTAAGGGAGAATAGGCCAACTTGTGTTGGATTGCATGACCACACTCATGAGCTGAAACTCCCAGGGCTGCCGCCGAGGTTCCATAATAATTGGCCTCAGATAAAACAAGGCGCTTATTCATTGGATCGTAATGGTCTCCAAGAAAAGAATTACTCATTGCAATTTCAACGTCGTTAATACCGGCTGCTTTTAAAATTCGAGCGGCTGCCCGCTCGCCAGTCATTCCAGAACCCGCTGGAACTTGACTATATTTGTTATAGGTCCTTTTGACCTTTGAGCTCGCGTATAGCGAGATAGCCATCGTAAAAATGAAAATTCCAATAAAAAGTATCATAATTTTTCGTTGGCGAAATATACCCGTACTTATTCAGCTGGCAAGGGACATTCGAAGTGAAAATCCTTAATTTTCATCATATTTCTCCCCCTTTGCTTCAAATACAATTGATAATTCTTCGGGGCACTGCATCTTAACTCCCGGATATGGCTAAGGGTACCACTCAACCTCATTTGGACTCTGGTTTCGCAAAGATCGATGCGGACTTTGGTTATCTA
>JBCCKK010000192.1:0-6457 GCA_039027395.1 Verrucomicrobiota bacterium
CAAGGCATTCCAACAACTCTCATAGCCAATTTTTATGGGTGCACTGCACTCCAGGATAACCCAACTCGATTTCCAATGTGGTTTGGTTCATATCAATCCAGTATCCGACCGGTTCGCAACTACGGAGAGCTTCTCAAAAAATCTGAGCAGAGCTCTCAACTCACCCTGTTTCACTGGATGAAGTTCTCAGAGGACACTCCTCCATCTGAATATTTGGAACAGCTTCGGGACTGGAACGTCGATGCCATTCTCGCCCACAGAACCTATGCATCAAAAGAACGCAGCCGCTGGCAGACAGGTGGGTATGAGCACTGGCCTCTACCCGTGTCGCAAAATATCTTGAGGAATAACCGGGGATTTACCCTAGCCCGGATGGATTTGGAGCAGATTAAGGGAAAATGGAAGGCATCAACCCCTCCTCAGGTCATTCAATTGACAGCTAACACCGCACCCACGGACCCCGATATCGTTAACAAAATCAATCAATTTACCTCTAAAATTTCCGAAGCCGATAAAGTGCTAGGTGTTCTCGATCAAGAAATTTCCCGCGACGTTCTACTTGAAGCTTACATGACGTCGCTAAAACAAACACATGCTGCAGATATGGTTGTGTATTCACGGTCTTCCATAAGAGCACCGCTGGTAAAAGGGGAACTCACCGCATCTCGATTATACCTTTCGCTCCCTTGGACAACTCCTATTGAAATCTTAGAATTAGACCGATCTCAGATCGAGCAACTGAAGTCACTCAAAAACATAGCGATTCTCAAGAAGCCGAGAATTCCCGAAAAAGCAACAGTCGTCACATCCAGGTTCTTTGCTCACCTAATTCGGTTGCACTTAAATCTCTCTAGTGATGGTACGCACCATTACGGCCCTGAAAATGAATACGAATACTTTTCTAGATATTTGGAGGAGCATTCGCTAGAGAATGTATTTAAAGGAGCATCCAACGAATGGGAGCTCGTCTTTCAATGAACTCTCGCAAAGGATTCTCTAGCACCGAGTGGTTAATCCTACTTGCTTTACTGCTTGTAGGCATCGCGGTTATTGTTCCCGTATATTATTCTCACGCCCAAAAAGGCAAACAGCAAACTAGTCTTAACAATCTTCTGCAGTGGGGCATCGCCTTAAATTTATACCTGATTGAAAACCAGAATGAGCTACCTTCTGTTGGCAGTGACGCTCCAAGCAACGATGAACCTTCCGCGTGGTATAACGCGCTTCCACTTTACATATCGCAACCGGCCTTGACCGAACTGCAGGATTCTCCCAGGGCATTAACCGGCCTTTGGATTAATCCTGCAGCACCAGAAAAACCCCTTTCTCACGGAGCCCAATACTTTTTTTACTATGCGATGAACCGTTGGCTTCAACCCAATCTCTCCAAGCCTGCTTTACGCATCTACGATATCGAAGACCCGACCTCGACGGTTTTCATGACGGAAACCTACAACACTCGCCCCTACGCTCTTCCCTCAGATGTAGATTATCGCTTTGGCAAGAAAGACTCGGGTGAGGCCATAGCCCACGTTTTGTTTTGCGATGGTCATGTCGAGCCGCAGATGAAACAGAATTTGACCAATGATCCCAATGCGTTTGATCCTAGGGGCTCCATTAGCAAACCCACATGGGTTCCGTATTATAACGCTTCTCAGCCATAGTCATTCTGCGAGATCACCTTATTAGATTTTTTAAGATTATTTTAAGTTTTGCCTCGACGCCGTTTTCAGCAAATGGCGTACTTTCGCACCATGCCTAGCGCTGTTCATCGTGACTACTTCGAAGTAACCGGAAGAACTCCTTTAACAGGGACGATTCAAGCCCAAGGAAATAAGAACGAAGCGATGCCTATTTTGGCGGCATGTTGCTTAACCGATGAACCAATGCACATCGAAAACGTTCCTCCCATCGAGGACGTCAAATTAGTTGAAGAAATGCTCAAACATCTCGGCGTCTCGATTCATGCTCGGGAAGGGGAGCTTCGGCAAACGTTAACCATTCAGGCGGAAAAAAAGCCGATCTCTAATCTGTCTTCGGAAATCGCTGGAAAACTCAGAGGGTCGCTCACATTTGCCGGACCATTACTGGCTCGCTGCGGCCGGATCATGCTTCCTCGCCCTGGAGGAGATCGGATCGGGCGTCGGCGCCTAGACACTCACTTTCTTGCCTTAGAAGCCCTTGGGGCTCGCGTTAAGGATACCGAAGACGGACTTGAGATTAAGGCTAGGAAATTGGTGGGAGCAGATATCCTCCTCGATGAAGCCTCTGTTACTGCGACCGAAAATGCCGTCATGGCAGCTGTGATGGCTGAAGGAAAAACTATTCTTCGCAACGCTGCTAGCGAACCACATGTTCAAGGCCTTTGCCGGTTACTCAACAAAATGGGCGCTAAAATCCAGGGGATCGGATCCAACATTCTGGAGATCCAAGGAGTTAAAAAACTCAACGGAGCCCGCCATCGAATTGGCCCAGATTACTTAGAAGTTGGAAGTTTTATCTCGCTTGCTGCTTGCACTCGAGGGGAGCTCCT
Source organism: Verrucomicrobiota bacterium (assembly GCA_039027395.1). Classification (GTDB taxonomy): domain Bacteria; phylum Verrucomicrobiota; class Verrucomicrobiia; order Methylacidiphilales; family JBCBYL01; genus JBCCKK01. The sequence continues at coordinate 2,534 of JBCCKK010000192.1, forward strand.
CATCAAAGATGCAGATCTTCCTAATTTGCGAATGATTCGAATGAATTTTGAGAGGCTCGGCATTCAAACCATCCCGCAGGGCCGCGATTTACTTGTTCCCGTAAAACAGAAGCGCAAAATTGTTTCCGATTTTGGAGGCGCGATTCCGAAAATCGATGATGCTCCATGGCCCGGGTTTCCTGCTGATATGACATCGGTGGCCCTAGTAACGGCCACCCAATGCCGTGGAACGATCCTAATTCACGAAAAAATGTTCGAATCTCGACTCTACTTTACAGATCCCCTGATCAATATGGGAGCTGCCATCGTTTTATGTGATCCACATCGAGCGGTTGTGATTGGCCCAGAGAAACTTCGGCGAGCCCGTTTGGCGAGTCCAGACATTCGAGCAGGTATGGCAATGTTAATCGCAGCTCTTTGTGCAGAAGGCACCTCACGCATTGACAACGTCATCCAAATCGATCGTGGCTTTGCCCATATTGACGCGCGCTTGCAGAGCATTGGCGCCAAGATTTCCAGGTATTCCTATCAAGAGACCCCAAACCCACAGTCTTAATCATGAAAATCGAAACATTCTCCGGCGGGCTTGCGCAAACCAATGCTTTTCTTATCGAAAGCGAAGAAGGCTCCTGGTTAATCGACGCTCCAGAAGGCTCGGCAGGCTTCTTAGATAAACAACAAGTTGAATTAAAGGGCCTTATTTTAACTCATGGCCACTGGGATCATATCTGGGACGCTGCACAAATCGTCGATCATTTTAAATGCCCATGCATCGCTCATAAAGACGATGAAATTCTATTCAGTGATCCCAATGTCATGAGCCGCTTTGGACTACCTGTGAAATTGAAAGCTGTCGAGATTTCACAATACATCGAAGAAGGAGAAGTCTTCTCCATCGGTTCCCATGAGTTTGAAATCCTTCATCTACCTGGACACTGCCCAGGTTCTATTGGGCTTTATGAACCCAAAGAAGGTTTAGTTTTTGGAGGTGATGTCCTTTTCGCTGGTGGAATAGGAAGAACAGATCTTCCTGGTGGGGATTTGGATGTACTCATGAATTCCATTCACGAAAAGCTCCTCAAGTTACCTGAAGCGACCGTGGTCTACCCGGGACACGGCCCCTCAACCACTTTAGGAAATGAGAAACGCACTAACCCCTTCTTGTTAGGAAGAATGTCCAACTAAGAAGCTAACCAGTGTTCCAGCTGCCGCTGAACACCTCCTGAATCAATCACTTCGCCTGCTTGCTTCTCGCCTTGCTCGATAGATTCTGCAACTCCGTTTACATAGAGTCCGACACCTGCATTTAACAGCAGAAGATCACGTAGATGACTGGTATCTTCTCCATTGAAAACAGATTGTAAGCGTTTTGCACTCTCTGTAGCTGAAGAAACCAAAAATTCATTCAGAGTTGCATCAGCCTCTCTTTGCAACTCATGTCGCACTTGTCTTCCATCCAGTTTTCCAACCAAAATCGAACTTCCAAAACTGCTTACCTCACCAATAGGCCGTTGATTCTGATCTTCACCGAACAAAATTAGAAATCTCTGCCTTTCCAAAAGAGACAACGACTCGGAGAATAGTTCGATATGCTCTTTCCTAAAGACACCAATCATTTGAGTATCCGGGCGGCATGGGTTGAGAAGCGGACCTAATAGATTGAAAATTGTTCGCTTTCCTTGAGCTCCCAGAGCCTTTCTTACGGGTGCGATATGTTTGAACGACGGATGAAAAGCAGGAGCAAAACAAAAAGCCATTCCAGCTCGCCCGAGCTCAGGGATAACGTTTTTGGGATCGGTATCTAGCGTTCCTGCCCACTCCTCAAGAACATCTGCACTTCCCGATTTTTTAGTCACCCCTCGATTCCCATGCTTAACCACAGGAACTTCAAGAGCAGCCAAAATAAACATTAAAGCAGTTGAAACATTGATCAGGTCTAGTCCCCCACCTCCTGTGCCACAGCAATCAAATAAGGGCCTCCCTTTGAAATTACCAACAATTCCGGGATCGCTGGCCTTGGGCAAAAGTGTTTGTACAAAACCAGCAAGCTCTGCCGGAGTTTCTCCTTTTTCAGAAAGAGCTAGCAAAAAAAGTTCACGATCTGAATCTAAGGTATTTGGATCAAACAGAGCCTCAACCGCTTCTACACAAGCTTCATTACTAAGTTCTTTTCCCGAACGACAGTGATTTGTGAGCGTAGTCAGCATAGCTTCAAATTCTATCCTTTTGCTTCAACGTGTTGAGCAAATCGGTGTTTATCACTCGCTTTCATATAGGCTTCTTGCCCATCAATTACCCCCTGTTGAAGCAAGGCATAAATCGAATCGTCCATCAGTTGCATTCCATCTGCCTTTCCCGATTTCAGAACATCTGTTAACTTAATTGTTGCTCCTTCGCGAATGATCGAGGAAACCGCTTCATTCGCTATCAAGATCTCATTAACTGCAGCTCGCCCGCCATTATCACTCCGTTTCATAAGAAGTTGAGCTACGACACCGCGTAGTGACGTCGATAACATCGTCCGAATTAACTCCTGTTGGTCCGCAGGAAACGCGTCAATAACTCGGTCCACCGTTTTCATGGCGCTGTTGGTGTGTAGAGTTCCAAAAACAAGTAACCCAGTTTCTGCCGCGGTAAGAGCTAGTGAGATTGTTTCTAGGTCACGCATCTCCCCAACTAAAACAACATCTGCATCTTCTCGAAGTGCTGCCTTTAGACCACGAGAAAATGAGGGGGTATCCGTTGGCACTTCCCGCTGAGTAATGACACTCTTGATGTTTTGGTGCACAAACTCGATCGGTTCTTCGATCGTTATAATATGCTGAGCTCGCTTGCGATTAATGTAATTGATGATTGCGGCCAGTGTCGTTGACTTTCCCGATCCTGTGGGCCCCGTAACAAGAACAAGTCCTGACCGCAAGTCACCTAGATTCTCTATAATCCGAGGAACTCCTAATTCCTCGACTGTTTTGATACGAGTTGGAATTAAACGAAAAATGGCTCCATAGCCATTGATGTGCTTATGATAATTACACCGAAAACGAGACTCTGAATTCATCTCATAAGCGAAATCCAAATCTCCTTTTTCCTTAAATCGTTCCCACATTTGAGGACGGCAAATCTGCGAAAGTATCCGGTCCATCTCATCGGTAGAGAGAGGCTGTTCACGAATAGGATTAATCTCACCATGCTTCCGATACTTTGGAGGCTGACCTTCTGAGATGTGAAGATCCGAACCGCCATCTGCTACCATCACTTCGAAGAATTGATCTATCTCATTCGCCATAGTCGTACCCTTTTATTTTGCGCCGTGAGCTGCTAGTGCCGCTGCGAAGAGCTTCTTGTTCTCACTTCGGGCGTATCCCTCGTCTCCTGTAATCAATCCTTGTTCAAACAATTCCATTAGTGAGTCATCCATCAACTTCATTCCATCTTTTTTCCCGATCTGAATTTGCCCAGGCAGCATAAAATTGTTTCCCTCACGAATCAAATTTGCGACCCCTGGATTGTTCGTCATGATTTCTAATGCCAAAACGCGTCCCTTTCCATCCGCCCGGGGAACCAACTGTTGACAAATCACTCCGCGAATGGACTCACTAACCATCGTTCGAATCTGTGCTTGCTGATTTACGGGAAACACATCGAGAAGACGCTGCATTGTTCTCGCTGCACTTCCAGTATGTAATGTTCCCAAAACTAAGTGCCCGGTTTCGGAAGCTGTAATTGCCAGAGAAATCGTTTCTAGGTCACGCATTTCCCCCACCATTATGACATCAGGGTCTTGACGAAGTGATCCTCTCAAAGCGGTCGCAAACGAATCGGTATGACTCCGTATTTCTCTTTGGGATCGTGCGCAGAAACTTGCAGCATTCATGCCCCGCCGTGGATACAGGTAAGTGTTGTTTACTAAGTGTATGTTTTCTG
>JBCCKK010000193.1:0-6435 GCA_039027395.1 Verrucomicrobiota bacterium
CAGCCACACTCACGTTGTAAAACCTGCTTGCACCCAGTCTTGAGGTCCAATTGTTCCAGGTTGTAGTTTACTGGAAGGTGTTGATCTGTCTCCGGATTCCAGACATCTATATCAATTCCATTTACAATCCCGGTTAACCGGTCATTACGCCCTCTGAGCAATCCATCAAATCCACAGCCAAAAGCTGAAGTTTGAATCTCTTCTGCATACCCAGGGCTGACTGTGGTCACCTCATCTGCAAGGCAAAGGGCACCTTTCATGAGATTAAAATCACCAAAATGCTCGTATGCCTTGGATGAAAAGTAGCCCCCAGGTAGGCCGGTAAGCTTGAATGTCTCTCCGGGAAATATTCCTTGATAGGCCAAGTTGTGAATGGTGAAAACAGTGCGATATGGCAATCCACCACCAACAACCAATCCGGGAACTAATGCAGTCTGCCAATCATTCACGTGAAGGATCTGAGGAAGTGGGTCTAGCCAAGAGGCCAGCTCTACCACTGCTTTAGAAAAGAAGATAAATCGAGCTCCGTTATCCCAATAGTCTCCACCTTCACCGTAGAGAGCTTCTCGATCATAAAAATGATCGTTGCCGATTGCAAAAACAAGAATGCCATCACGACTAATTCCTCTCCAGATTTTTGCCCTATGCCGCTCCTCACCTAAGTGTACAACAAACTCAACTCCAGTCGGTTCGAGAGAACCCAGTTTTTGTTTCACTTGTCGGTAAAGAGGTAAGGCAACACTGACGCTATGCCCCCTCCTTCGCATTGCAGCCGGGAGTGCAGCCATAACATCTCCCAAGCCTCCGGTCTTTGCGATCGGAGACATTTCACTCGCTGCATAAAGAATGTTCATAGCCCTCTCCCAAACAATCGCTTATTAAGGAAAAAGCAACCTCTAAAAACACTTCTTTTGAAGCGAGAGGGTCCGAGTCATTGGATTTATTTTTACAGAAAAAAGCATATTAATAGAGAGCCAAAATTGGTTTATGTTCGACAAGCACGATATCCGAGTAATATTGGAGGAAGCTACTTTAGGAAATGAAAACCTACCTCGTTCACACGACTCTGCCGACTACCCTCAAGCTTAAAGCAGAAAACTTTCAATTCACTTTGGATGCTCGTGTCCTTTCATTCTTCGTTGAAGGACGTGAAATAGCAGCGTTCCCCGCAGAGAATATCATCTGTGTTATCGAGCACCCCTTCGGTCTCGTTACCGTTCCCGAACCTGAATTTCCCGATAAAGATTTGGAAGACTAAGCTCTGCGAAACCGTTAGAGCGCCTCCTACAACTTTAGCTGACTGGAACCTGAGGAAGCTTCCATATTTCTTCTGCATATTGCCTTATTGTCCGGTCACTCGAAAATTTACCCATCCGCGCTGTATTCAAAATCGCTTTATACGTCCACTCTGATGGATTTTTGTAGCAAAGCCCAACTTCTCCCTGTTTTTTGCAGTACGATTCATAGTCTGCAAGAACCAAAAACGGATCTCCTCCGTCTAATAAACTGTTCATGAGAGGTGCCAATGTATCATGGGGTTCGTTCGGAATAAAATGCCGTGATCCCAACCAGTCCATCACGGCTTTAAGCTCCTCATTTTCGTTATAGTAGTCCCAAGGATTGTAACCTTTCTTTCGAAGCTTCATAACCTCTTCAACAGTGAGTCCAAAGATAAAGATATTTTCATCTCCTACCTCCTCTTTGATCTCCACATTGGCGCCATCGAGTGTTCCAATCGTCAACGCTCCATTTAACGAAAGCTTCATGTTTCCGGTTCCAGAAGCTTCTTTTCCCGCAGTCGAGATCTGTTCGGATAGATCTGCAGCCGGAATGATCTTCGAAGCCAACGAGACCCGATAATTTGGTAAGAAAACAACCTTTAACCGATCTTTGACACGCGGATCTTGGTTGATCTGCAAAGCAACCGAATTAATGGCTTTGATTATGCATTTGGCCACCTGATAGCCAGGAGCTGCCTTTGCCCCAAAAATAAATACGCGTGGTGCAATATCTAAATCGGGATCCTGAATAATCTTCCGATACATGGTTAGAATATTCAACAAGCTCAGATGCTGGCGCTTGTATTCATGAAGTCGTTTAATTTGAACATCGAACATGGCATCTGGACTTACAATCACGCCGCACTCTTCCTTAATAATTTCAGCCAACGCTACTTTATTCTCCCGCTTTACGTGACGGAAAGCCTCTTGAAACCCGGAATCACTCGCCTTCGGCTCGAGTTCCCGCAACCGGTCTAGATCCGTAACCCATTCCTCATGGCCTAAAGTCTCAGTGATCAACGACGAGAGCCCCTCGTTATTCGCCTGAAGCCAACGCCGCGGTGTAATTCCATTGGTCTTATTATTGAACTTCTTGGGGTAAAGCTCGTTGAATTCAGGAAACAAAGCTTCCGTCAGTAGCTTCGTATGAAGCGCTGCAACTCCGTTGACTGAATGGCTTCCAACAACCGCAAGATGGGCCATGCGAATCATTTGAACAGGCCCTTCCTCAATTAACGAAAGCTTCCGCTTCATTTCATCATTATTAGGCCAATGGGCGTCTACTTCCTTTAGGAAACGCTTGTTGATTTCAAAAATGATTTGCAAGTGCCTTGGTAACACCTTCTGAAACAAGGGAACGCTCCATTTCTCTAAAGCTTCGGGAAGCAACGTATGGTTTGTGTAACCAAAAACATCCGTCGTAATTTTCCAAGCCTCATTCCAGGATAGCTCATAATCATCATGCAAAGTCCGCATGAGCTCTGCTACCGCTACAGCTGGGTGGGTATCATTTAACTGGACCGCTACTTTTTCGGCAAAAATCGACCAATCTCCCCCATCTTGGCGGATAAAACGCCGAATAATGTCTTTCAACGAACATGCGACGAAGAAATACTGCTGAATTAGCCGTAACTCTTTTCCATTTTCCGTAGAATCATTTGGGTAGAGCACCTTGTAAATCGTCTCACCAAAGTTACGAGAAGACAGAGCCTCATCATAATTTCCTTCGTTAAACACTTCTAAGTTAAATTGATCATCTGATCGAGACTCCCAAAGCCTTAGGAAGTTCACTGTTTTTCCTCCGTAGCCACAAATGGGAATATCATAGGGAATACCCAAAATCGGAGTCGCATCAACCCATCGAGATTTGTAATTGCCATCATCATCGAAGACATTTTCCACCCGGCCAAAGATCATTACTTTCTCAGTATACTCGGGGCGAACAATCTCCCATGCTTGACCATACCGGCGCCATTCATCAGGTAGCTCGATTTGGTATCCATTGACGAACTCTTGTTTGAACAAGCCATATTCGTAGTGAATCCCATAACCCACAGCGGGGTAATCTTGAGTCGCCAAAGAATCTAGAAAACATGCAGCAAGACGGCCTAATCCACCATTTCCCAGGCCCATGTCATACTCTTCCTCACGCAGGCTGTGAATATCATGGCCCAGCTCCTTAAGTGCCTGTCCAAACACCCCAAAGACCTTCATGTTCTGCAAATTATTAACGAACAGCCGACCCATCAGATATTCCAAGGAAAGGTAATAGATACGGCGCACCTTCTCCTCCGCGTGCTTCTCCTGAGTCTCAATCATCCGCTCCAGAACTGTCTCGTTCAATGCTTTAACTGTAGCAGTCCACCAGTCATGGCTTGTCGCGGTTTTAGGATCGCGAGCCAGGCTGTATTTAAGGTGGCGTAAAATAGCAGCTTTCACCTCCTCAGAAGTTGTGCATGCTCCAGCGTCAACGGATTCAAGGGCGGCAGTCATACCTTCTTGCTTAGAAAAATATTTTGATTGGGCAAGTACCGAAACACACCGCTCCCGGGCCCCATCAACTTTTGGTTGTCGGAAAAACCGATTTGTCTGGTGAAATCCTAATTTACCCCAATAGTTTGGGTTTGTGATTGAGAACCACTCCCCTCTCAAAAGTGTTCGAAATGTCCTTGGGACCGACCTAACCGTATGTGGCACCGATCCGGTGACCGGCTATTCGCGAGACGGATTTTGTCGACGGCTCCCTGGTGATCGAGGAAATCATGTGCTTTGCGCCGTTATGACTCAAGAGTTTCTCGAATACACCGCTAGCCAAGGGAATGATCTCTCAACTCCTATCCCGGAGTTTGATTTCCCGGGCTTAAAGCCTGGAAATCAATGGTGTCTCTGTATCCTGCGATGGCTACAAGCTCTTGATGCTAAATGCGCACCTCCCGTCATTCTCGAAGCGACCCATGAATCAGCTCTCGAATGGGTAGATAGGGAAGTCCTTGAGAAATACGCGACCCAAAAACCGTAAATTTTATGAAAACCGCATCCACGGAACATCGTCTCGCCCAAAAGATCTTAAAATACCTTTCACGCCCGAAATACACCCCTCTCAATCGCAAGCAACTCATCAAAGTCTTGAAGTGCTCTCCCATCGAGAAAACTCGCTTCAAAAAGACGCTAGAAACTCTCGAAGAGGCCGGAAAAATCGTCCGTATTCGTAAAGATCATTGGATTCTCCCGAATGAAGCTGAGTTAATCACAGGGGTTATTCTGTTTAACCCATCAGGCCACGCCACTCTTATTCCCAATGATGAAAATAGCGAACGCCTCCATATTGCTGCGGAAGATACAGGAATCGCTCTACATCAGGACTTAGTTGTCGTTCGCCGCAATCCAGCATCGACCCCTAAACGGAGTCGCCGCAACCAACCTGTTCGCGACCTCAAACCGACCGGCCGTGTGATACGGATCTTGAAACGGCGCCGAGAAAACTATATTGGAACACTTCAACGCAGTGGACGTTTTTTTCACATTATCCCAGATGATCCACGCTATATTCAGAATTTTTATGTCGCAGCCCCTTCGGAATCCAATTGCGTTCCCAAACCGCAGATCGGCGACAAAGTCGTGGTTAAACTCACCCGATGGGAATCCAAGCATGTTAATCCTGAAGGTGAAATCGTAGAACGGTTAGGGCGTCCTGGAGATCCCGGAGTTGATATTCTCAGTATTATTCGCAAACACAATCTTTCCACTTCATTTCCAGGCGAAGCCCTTGCTGAAGTCGGTAAATTTCCTCGTCCTGAAGGAAACGCTCCCATGCCACGAGCGGATAAAAAGCGCCTAGATCTAAGAAACGAGTTTATCATCACAATCGACCCCAAAACAGCTCGAGATTTTGATGACGCGATTCACGTTACCCCCCTTCCCAACCAACGCTGGGAAGTTGGGGTTCATATTGCCGACGTGTCTCACTATGTTAAGGACGGTAGCGCCCTGGATCGGGAAGCTCGGAAGCGAGGAAACAGCGTCTACCTGGTTAACCAGGTGATTCCCATGTTACCCGAAGAATTATCCAACGGCCTGTGCTCCCTCAATCCCCACGTCGACCGGCTTACGTTCTCTGTGATCGCAACTCTCGATAAAAAAGCGCGGATTATTTCCTACAAAATCACAACTAGCATTATTCATTCAAAGCACCGGCTTACTTATGAACAGGCTTCCGAACGTTTAAAACAAAAGCCAAAAAAGGATCTCGACCATTTCCTACATCGCGCCTGGGGTGTCGCTTCACGATTAAGAAAGCGTAGATTCGACGCGGGAGCCCTCGATCTCGAGATGCCCGAGGTCAAAGTCATTCTTAACAAACGAGGCGAACCGGTTTCTATTGAGCGCCAGGAGCACGATGAATCTCATCAATTGATCGAAGAGTTTATGTTGATGGCAAACGAGGTCGTTGCCGCAGAGCTTCGAAAAAAGCATTTAGGAGCGGTTTTCCGAGTCCACGAGGCTCCCGATTCTGAGAAACTCCAAGAATATCGCGAAACACTAGCTATCAGCGGAGTAAAGGTCGGCGATTTGACCAACACTCAGGAAGTGCGCAAGGCGTTAACAAAAATCAGAACACGCCCGGATGCTCATGCACTAAAAGTGGGGTTCCTACGATCTCTTAAAAAAGCAGAGTATCGCCCTAAACCACTCGGTCACTACGGTCTGGCCAAAGCAGATTACACCCACTTCACATCACCGATCCGACGTTATGCAGATTTGATTGTTCATCGCGCGTTGAAGTCCAAAAAAAGAATCAAATCTCCAGATCAGCTCTTTAAAATCGCCCAACACATCTCCGAGACAGAACGAATTGCGTCGGATGCAGAATTCGAGTCTGTAAAGCTGAAGAAATTGGAATACTTTGCCCGTCAGCTCGATAAAAACCCACCCGACCAGTTCCCCGCATTAATCATGGAAGTTACGAATTTTGGACTCTTTGTTGAACTGCCAGACTCTTTAATGTCGGGATTGATTCACATCTCTACCCTCGAAGGAGATTTCTATTACTTCGAAGAGATGAATCAGTGCCTTCGAGGGAAGCGCACGGGCACGCTCTATCATGTCGGGGATACGATCAATGTCGTTGTGGATCGGGTTGATATTCACAAACAGC
>JBCCKK010000194.1:0-6431 GCA_039027395.1 Verrucomicrobiota bacterium
CAACAATATGATGCCTGAAGCATCCTCCATGTAATCTAGGAATCCGAGATCGATGATCTTCCTTGCAATTTCTCTAAACTAGGTAACCTACGCTTTGATGAAACAACTAAAACTCGTATTAAGCCTGACCGCGTTATTTGTGATTACATTGGCTGCGCCGTTTGCGCACGCCGGATGCGAAAAATGTGAAGCTGGAAAAAGTGATCATAAACACGAACATAAAGAAGCTGAAAAGAAAGAGGGCGCGAAATGCTGTGGCACTGAGGGAAAATGCTGCAAAACTGATGAGAAAAAAGAGGAAAAAACATCCTAATTGGATTTCTTTTCAAAAACTTGAAAAACCCTGGCTGCAAAGCTGGGGTTTTTTATTAGGCGTGCCGATCGTTCGCAGGGTCAATACGGTGCTAATTTGCTAGTGAGATATTTGAACGGCTTCATAGAACAACCCCGAAGGCTTTCCGATCTATTTGGCGTCTGTGTCGAACGAAAGACAAAAATCCGTGTCCTTTGTGCCTCTGTGGTAAACCAAATTCCCAATCACTTAATCTCCCAATCACGCAATCCTCCGGTCACTTCCCAACAAACCCTCTTGCGGAATACCTGAACCTGCCGTAAATCATGACCATGAGTTTCTGGAAAAAAGCATTGGTATGTATTCTAGCGGTTGAGATTCTAGGAAATGCCAGTGGGCTGATCACTTTCTTTTCCATCAAAGACTGGTATGCCTCATTAGCGCGACCTCCCGGCACACCACCTAATGGAGCGTTCGGGCCGGTATGGACCCTTCTCTATGCGATGATAGGTTATGCGCTCGCACTCATTTGGCACAGCGACACCGACCTGACAAAAAAGAAGCCTGCGTTTCAATGGTTTGCAATCCAAATGGCATTTAATCTTGCCTGGACTCCCGCCTTCTTCGGGTTACATCGAATCGATTTGGCCCTGATCGTCATACTATTTCTCATGAGCTCCATCGCGGTAACCATTGCAAAATTCGCTCTCATCAGTCGTCTGGCTGCAGGCTTGCTGGTTCCCTATCTCCTCTGGGTAGCCTATGCTACCTATTTGAACGCCGGCTTTTGGTGGTTGAACCGCTAGGCCCCGAATAAAGTTAACAAACATGTCTATGACACCCCTAATCAAAGCTATTCGTTTTTCCGCTCTTGCCGAAGGCATCAGCTACCTCATCCTTGTCTTTATCGCGATGCCCCTCAAATACGGCCTGGATCAACCGCTAGCCGTGCGTGTGTTTGGTATGCTACACGGACTTCTTTTCGTCCTCGTTTGTTTCCTGCTCGCCATCGCATTTTGGAAAAAGCAATTGTCATGGAAACTTTGCGTGCTGGTGTTCATCGCATCCCTCATTCCTTTCGGAGCCCTCTGGGCCGACCGCAAACTCGTGGTTGCGGCAGAAAATGATGCATTATTGGATTAGGGGGCTCTTACTCAATATATGATCCGAATTCAGAATCCAAGCTAGGCGGTTTAGCTACTATCGCTTGATCGCCTCTCCGATCAGCAAGTCAACGGCTAAGGTCATCAGGAATCTTCAATATGGGCCTTCTCATATTGATTGAAAATCAGCAGAATCAATAATCCAAAGACGACTGAAGTGACTACTAACGCGACACTGACGAGTCCTTCCACTGAAAACGACAGTCGGATCAAAATTGTGGAAACGATAAATCCAGAATTACGAATGATTTTGTGAAAGTCATCCGTAATAAAAAACGAAAATAGAAGTAGCAGCACATCAACAATAATCAGAATGCCGAAGAACTCATCGAAGAAGATGTGATTGATATTGTCGAATGAGGTGCCAATCGAACGACCGGGAAAAACTGTGCCTACGGTCCAAGAGATAAAGGTATAACTCGCCACTACAAATAAAACTGGAATCAGACACACGGCGATACCCTTCTTCAGGCGAACAAATAACTCCAGACTACCTGCTGGACGTTGGTGATAAGCTGCAAATTGACGCCGCCGATTTCCCTGCTGTTGGAACAGGTAAAGCAAATAGAATAACAGAAGTGATCCGATGAGGTCATACGTGAATTGAAGATCCCCTTTGATTTCAAACCAGTTCGGTGAAACCTCGACACTAGAGAGATCCTTAAACAATCGGCGAATTATAATCAGGGTGATGATCTCGTATTGCTTGCTGATGTAGGTGGTGATCGAGCGAGGTAAATAGTAGACCAATAGATACACCTCATACACCAAGATGAAGGAAAAGGGAGTATAGGCAGCGGCGATCGGGTTGTTAAGTAACGCTGGGATTTCCTGCATTTCGATCCAGCCAAATTCGATCAAATAGATCCACGATAAATGGACCAGAAAACCAACCACAGCAATCGCCAGAATCAAACGCTCAAAAAATTTTCTGCGTTGTTCCGAAAAAAAGAAGTCAAAGGCACGATCTAACATGTTGGATCTCTGTCGTATCTATACTTACTCCACAAACGGGACAATGCCAGTAGAGCGCATAATATCCTACCGCGGATCGGGTTGGGTTGATTGAGTTAAGCAAACGGCACCGAGGCACAGATTGCTTGCGGTCAGTGGCTGAGATCTAAGGATTCACCGAATTCGGATTTCGGTAATATTTGGAATCCACCGCGTGGATAGGCTTCCGGGGCAGCTTCCCGTAAAAAACGTACAAATACAGCACCCCAAGAATTGCGAGATGAACGGGCTGTTGTGGTCACGTAGATATCTGCCGAAAATGATTCCGCTCCTTCAACTTCAACGACGGAAAGCAAATCGGGAAACATATTTGCATAGTAATGAGCTAGGTGTCGGAAAATGAGTCCGGCATCGGCACGACCGTTAGCGACGGCAAAGGGGATGTCTCGATGTTGAATCCTTAATCGACCGTTAAAGTCCTGCCGCTCGTGTTTCAGTAATATATCGGGTGAAATGTCTTTCGGTAACAGTGATTGCATCGCCTTCAGATACTGATGGCGGGCTCCTGCTTCGGTTTCTGTTGCCATCACCCAAGAACAACCGTCTCGACTAAGATCTTCGAGCGATGAAAATTTTAAAGGATTGCCCTTCTGCACCAACAAAGCGGGACCGCGATGTCGGGCCAGCCGAAAGGCTGTATTGTCGACTAGGTTCTGTCTGCATAGCTTTTTCAATGGCGCTTCGCCACCCATGACAAGATCTGGAAACCAGGGGCCATTGGATTGCACAGGAAGTACTAAATTTCCTAAACGCATCCCACCCTGGATCATGGCCTCCACAATGAGGTATTGTGGTAACGTTACGACACAGATGTCTGGATTGGGTTTGGATTCAAATTCCGAATGGCGACTCAACCACTCTGGAAATGCGTCATAGACTAAGGGAAGCAACACTGGAAAATGATTGCCCTCAGTAAAAATCACTAAATCCGCCGTGCCGTCCACCCGCCCGACAATATCAGGAACACTATTGGTGTGACCGTTGAGGGTAGGAAAGGAAGACGATCCACTTCCATAACTCGGCCAGATGAACGCAGGTTCCGTAGCGGTTAGAGACAAAGAAAGATTCCAAAACAGTGCTGCGCATACTCCAAGGAATTTCATAACAAGCCGGGGACTGTAGTTCTATCGCCGAGTCCCCCAAAAAGAAAGGAAGTATCGAAATCAAAAAGAACCCAAAACAACAGATCGGCTCCTTAACGGCTAATGACTTAGGAGTGGATACGAGCGGGTTTAATATTTAAGACCGCGTCCCCGAATTCAACAACCGAATGTTCCGCGAGCACGGTTGGAGTAAGTGGGTCGAGTGCATAGCGGACACCGTCCATAGTCAGGTAGGTTCCGTTGCTGGAATTCATATCCTGAACAAACAGGGTTTTCTCCTCCATGAACAGAGCTACGTGAGTTCGGGAAATCTGGAAGTTGTCGAGCGCTAGGATAGAATACTGCGGCATATTTTCAGGTGGACTAGGGGCGCGTCCAATGATCAGGCAGCAGTTGGGAAACACATTGATTTCGATACTCAGCTTTTGGGGAAGCTTTACAAAAACCGTAGCCGATGTTGCGGGTTTTGAAAGCAACATGGTTTCCTTCTTGAGCGATCGCTTCGACGATCCACTCAGAATTTCAGTTTGTGCATCTTCGGGAGAAAACGAGGAGGCACTCTTTAAGCTGACGGGTTCCATAATCGATGTCCTAGCGTATACGCGCATCATGCAAAGCAAATAATTCCAAGCCAAAGACCGACCTTTTTAGGCAACACCTGAGTGTGATTGGTGATTTGTGGCTATCGTGGTCAAGTGGATGAGAAACGGATAGCACGCCCAGAGCAGACCCTCTAGCTTCGGTGCCTCAGGATTCAATGAGTTCTAAGAGTACAATCTCACCTCGGCTACTGGTGCGCACCTGCGGTCCCCAGGCCCCCGCGCCGCAGGAAACGTATACGTCGGTAGAATCAAAGCGCCGATGGCCGTAGCTCAGAGGAAAGAGCCGTTTCGTCAACATCTGGAACGGCCAGAATTGACCGTGATGGGTGTGGCCACACAGGAGCAAGTTTACCTTGTTCTGGACGGCTTCGGGAATACGTGAAGGCTGGTGATCGAGCAGGATCAGCGGCTTGCTCCGGCCGACGTCCTTCAAAATCTCAGCCAATGATGTCGACGCTTCTGCCCCCATCCGGGAACTCGCGAAATCTTCCCTGCCGGCTAACACCAGTGGTCCTACATCGATGGCCTCATCCCGCAATACTCGGACCTGGCACGATTCCAACCAATCAACCGATTGCTGGACACCGGAAATCCATTCGTGGTTTCCGGTCACTGCAAAGACTCCTAACGGTGCTTTGAGCTGGCGCATCAAGTTTCGGAATGTCTCACCCTGTGCGGTAACGCTCAGATCGTCATCGACGATGTCACCGGGCAGCAGGATCAGGTCTGGATGCTGACGGTTGATGAGATCGACCACGCGTTCAAGGCGTTGGGGGGAGACCAGTCCCGACAAATGTAGATCCGACATCACCGCGATACGCAGGGAGAGGGATGAAGCCAGTGTCAGTTGACGGACCCGCGGAAAACAAACATTCAAGTGACCCAGGACCAGAGTAATCGCAATAACTAGGCAGAGGATCAGAAAATACAAGCGCAGCGCCGTTAGCAGAGAAACGGGCAGGTGTTCGAAAACAGGAACGACTTGATCGATCAACAGAAAGACATCGAACAACAGACAACCGAGGAACAAGTAGGCCATGAACCCCAACCACCACGAACCGATGTGGGCCAGCATCCGCCCCAAACCCGGGAACCAAGACTCCAACAACCGAGCCGCCAAGTAAGAAAATGCCAGGAATGTAAAAACAAGGGCAAAAACCAGACGAGTTGTCCCTGCAGGCAAAAGGGGCCAAACATGGGCACCAATAAACCCATGCAAAAGCGTCAGCAGCGTGACCACAAAGAAAAGAAAAAGAACCCATTGCCGCCAATGCATCAAAGGACGCTAGCAGAGCCTGGGTTCTCTGCAATCGCTGCGCCTACGAAAACCTAAAGAGATATCAGCCGAGCTTTGGGGTGCCTCTTTATGGAGTGATCAGAGTGACCGACGGGAAGTAAGTTTTATAGCGAGCGATGTCCCGAGTCAGAAGCGGTATTTTGAGCACAGCGGCATGAGCTCCAATGAAGAAATCAGGAAGAGGTGAGGTCCTTGTGCCCCCCTGGCGGCAATACCTAATGAATATTTGAGCGGCTTGAAACAATGCTTGTCTTGGCAGCTCTAAATACTGGAAGCCAAGTCCAGCTAGAATGGCATCTAGTTCTTGTGCATTTTTGGCCCGGCAGCAGAGTTCGGCGTAAATGATCGGGTTGATGTTCATTTCACCGATGTGCTGAGCCATGGTTTCTGTTGCCCAAGGCAACCAATCAGATTCGCCATAAATGACGTCAGCGATCACATGGGTCGACCAATATTTCCATACCCTAATCTTCGCCGCGGGTCCGTAGCATCAATTCATCGGTGGTGCCACGGTCTTTCCAGATTCCCCTAATTGCTTCAAGGCATGCCCGTAGTTCTTCAGGGGTGCGAGGAGGTGTGATGGCCTCGGGTTCATTGACTGCCTGAGCAAGGATCGCCCGCGCCTCGGCTTCCATTGAGGTTTGATGACTGGCGGCTCGTAGGCGGAGCCTGCGTTTCACGTCCTCATCCAGATTGCGGATCGTTAATGTCGTACTCATAAATAGAAGCTAGTATTGCTAGACCTGCGGTCAATTTTCAAAAAGGCTTTCGTCTGATTTTTCATCGTCTCCACTGAGCCGTCCTAAATCTTCATGGCTCCGGTAGACGTGAGGGTTTACTCAGAACAAACCACAGGCCATACGCCATCACTGATCCCACGACGATCAGCAACCAGGGCGAGCTGTCACGAAAGAACAGCAGGTAGGCGAAGCTAGTCGCCATCATCGTGGCCGACATGAC
>JBCCKK010000195.1:0-6396 GCA_039027395.1 Verrucomicrobiota bacterium
CTTCGCCCTCATTTCCTTCTGGCTTTATCCATCATCGGGGACCGAGACCTGGGATCATCTAGTCGAAACTGTTCTTGGAGAATACATCGTCAACTCGCTAATCCTGCTTGTTGGTGTTGGTTTGATTACTGGGGTTCTCGGCGTTAGCACAGCCTGGCTCGTTGCAGCATACGAGTTTCCTTGGCGTCGGCACCTGGACTGGGCGCTACTCCTTCCCCTCTCATTGCCAACATATATCATCAGCTTTACCTACGGTGGAATGCTTGATGAGATGGGGCCCGTTCAACAAGGCGCTCGATTTGTTCTAGGCGTTCCCAATGGCGTTCCTTTCTGGTTTCCCGAGATACGAAGCTTGCCGGGAGTTATTCTGGTAATGTCGCTCGTTCTCTATCCGTATGTGTACTTGATCTGTCGTGCCGTCATTGCCTCCCAAATCCAACATCTAAACGAGGTCGCTCAAATCATGGGAATTTCCGGCTTTACCCGATTCTTTAAAGTGGCTCTTCCTCTTGTCCGCCCGGCTCTTGTTGCGGGTATCGGCCTAGCAGTTATGGAAGCTTTAAGTGACTTCGGTAGTGTCAGTTTTTATGGAGTTCCCACGTTTACCACGGGCATCTATCGGGCTTGGTTTAACCTCGGTGATCTTTCCTCGGCCGCTCGACTATCAACACTCCTCCTCCTCTTTATGTTTGTTGTGATTATGGTTGAAAAACTTTCCCGCCGCCGTGGCTCCGTCGCAGTATCCAATCCGCCCTTTAGCGCCCGGAAACAAACGCTTAGCCCTTTCAAATCCGCCATCGCAACGTGCTACTGCGGTTCTATCATTGTGTTGGGTTTCGGAGTTCCCGTGGGACAGCTCTTACTTTGGTCCCTCAGTCGGTATGAGGTTCTGTTGTCTTCCGAATTCCATATGATGGTATTTCGCAGCCTGACACTAGCAATTGGGGTTGCCCTGGTCGTTGTTCTACTGGCCCTATTGATCCGCTTTGCCCAGCGTTTGACTCAATCCTCAGTTGTAGCAACCTGTAATCGAATCGCAAGTTTGGGGTATGCGATTCCAGGTTCAGTGCTATCTGTTGGTGTTCTCATACCTCTCGCTCACATCGATACGTGGGCGATTCAATTTACCGAATATTGGTTCGGCTGGAGTGTAGGACTTCTCTTAACAGGCTCCATCTTCGCACTTGCTTACAGCTACAGCGTGCGCTTTCTTGCGGTCGCATATAATACGCTCGATGGGGCCTTCTCGCGAGTGCCTGAACAGCTTGACCAAGCAGCACTTTGTCTTAGCAAGCCCCCAAGTCTTATTCTCAAGAAAATCCATGTTCCTATTCTAAGAAATAGCTTGTGTGCCGCGGTCGCGTTAGTCCTTATTGATATCTTAAAGGAATTACCTGCCACCCTAATCCTTCGCCCATTTAATTTTGATACACTGGCAACTAAGACCTACGAACTAGCCTCTGAAGAACAGCTCCCAGAAGCTTCCATCTATGCATTGAGCATTGTAGCTGCGGGATTAATTCCGATCTACCTACTTGTTCGCTCCATGCAGCTCAAGACTCAGACTTCAAATACTTAGAATTTTATGAATCATAAAGTATCCATCCGAAATTTAGATAAGTTCACCCTCAACGGCCTGAATCTAGATGTCATTCAAGGAGAAATTCTCACCTTGCTAGGATCCAGTGGGTCAGGTAAATCAACACTGCTTCGCTTGATCGCAGGAATCGAGCAGCCTGTCACCGGGTCGATTCGAATTGACGGAAAAATCGTAGTCGACCAAGCAAACTTTACACTCCCAGAACACCGCAACGTCGGAATTGTCTTTCAAAATTTTTCACTGTTCCCTCACCTCAGCGTCGAAGAAAACATTACGTTTGGCCTCAAGCGCCCGAAGTCCAAATCGGCAGCGACTCGCCTCAATGAACTCGTGGAAATGTTTGGTCTCGTAGATCTCGAAAAACGCTTTCCTCACGAAATCTCGGGAGGGCAACAACAGCGAGTGGCCGTTGCCCGCGCGATGGCTCCCCAACCCTCGTTACTTTTATTTGATGAACCATTCAGCAATCTAGATGAGTATCTACGTGAAAACGTTAGGAAAGATATTCACCAAGTACTCAAAGAGCATTCATTGACAGCTATCTTTGTCTCCCACGACAAGAAAGATGCACTATCGATCTCCGATCGGATTGCAGTTCTAAATCAAGGAGACATCGAACAACTTGATACTCCGGAAATGATTTATACCTGTCCAAATACTCGCTACATCGCGGAGTATTTTGGCAAAACTAATCTCATTGAAGCATCGGCAACAGATAATGGATTTCATACACCGTTCGGTTTTCTCACACATTCCCACAGTGAATCGGTCGGACGGAAAGGCTACTTGTCGATTCGACCCCATTGGTGTGTGGTTGAGACAGAGCAGCCTTTTATTCAAGGTTGCATTGACGAGATTATCGACTACGGCGAATGTAAAGAAGTCACGCTTCGAACCAAGACGAATCACCGTATCTTCATCCACCTTCACCGCCATGAACCTGTCCGACCCGGCAACGAAATCGGTATTCAGATTAAAGCGCCCCATCTTAAACTCCTTGATAAAGACTGATCCTGTTTTAGTCACTCTAGGGTAGTTAAGCCTGTATTCCTCTAGGAATTACCGTTTGCAAGAAAAAATCTCAAATGCCTGACAAGGCTTTTTACGCAAACTCATGTAAGTCGTTGTCTATTTTTTAGTTGCAGATACGACAAATTACCGTCTAGACTACACTCTTGGTTATGAATGTGCGATCTTCATCCCAATTTTTCCCGTCCGCACGTCCCCTCTCCTCTATAGAATTAACAAAAAACACTCCAGACATCGGAGTTGGCAATCTTTCTGCTTTCTTTTTATTGAACCCTAAACCCAGGAGGTATCTGTGAGAAAAAACAGCACAAGCTATAGTAAAATGACCGAATCATACAAATACTACTCAGGCAAAGTATCCGATGGTAAACAGTTCAAACGCCTAGCCCATCGCAACGAACGTCATCAGACTAAGCGATCTCTCTCACAGGCCATGTGGAGTGGCGACTACGAAAATTAGCTTCTAGTCAGTCGTTGTTTTCTTTGAAACCGTCCTGCACTTGTGGGGCGGTTTTTTTATCTCAGGTTTTGCGCCTCTTCTTTGGAAAGAGCACACCTGTAATGGGGTCATTCTCAGATTTAATACCACGAGCAGGAGAATACTCCCTACCGTAAAAAATAATTTGCAAATGTAGCTTATTCCACTTCTCCTCCGGAAATAGTTTCTTGAGATCGCGTTCGGTCTGCTCGACGTTTTTTCCCTGGGTTAGCTTCCACTTCTTAGCTAAGCGGTGAATGTGGGTATCGACCGGAAAGGCCGGAACGCCAAACGCCTGAGCCATGACAACCGATGCCGTTTTATGGCCAACTCCAGGAAGCGCTTCCAATGCCTCAAAAGACTGAGGTACATCCCCCTTATGCTGTTCCATTAGTATTTCCGAAAGGCGCCGGATCGCCTTTGACTTTTGAGGCGATAGTCCACAGGGACGAATAATCTTTTGGATAGCTTCTACGGGTTGGCAGGCCATATCCTTGGGGTTATCTGCCAAATCAAAAAGATGGGGCGTCACCTGATTCACTCGAACGTCGGTGCATTGGGCAGAAAGTAGGACTGCGACCAATAACGTATAAGGATCTTTGTGATCTAGCGGAACAGGGACCTCTGGATAAAGCACCTCAAGTTCTTGTGAGATATATTCCGCTCGTTGTTGCTTTGTCATTTCGGAACGATAAGCTCTCACCTCCTTAGTTTCCGACAAGCTTTTTTCAAAAAGATCATCGCTTCCCCTTGCCAGTTCTCAAGAACGCGGAATACTCTAACCCTCGTTACTATCGAAATGAAATTGCTACTAATCGCACTCTTTTTTCTGGGAGTTACCAACCTAACTAATGCTAAATCCGTATCTCTCGCCGTAGATGGGGGCACGCTTCATGGAACGTTACAGGAGGCAAATTCTCCTAAAAATTCATTGGTAGTCTTTATCCTTGCCGGCTCCGGTCCCACCGACCGAGATGGAAATACCATCGGTGCTCCTGGAAAAAATAACTCACTCAAACGTCTTGCTGAGCAATTGAACTCCCACGGAATCTCTTCTCTGCGAACGGACAAACGCGGCATTGGCGAAAGTGCTTCAGCAATGGTTTCCGAAGTAGACCTTCGCTTCGACACTTATGTAAATGATATGAAGGCCTGGCTGCAATTTCTGAACGACCATGATCATGATCGAGTCATCCTCCTCGGACACAGTGAAGGAGCATTGATTGCTTCTCAACTCGCCCAAAAACATCCGAAGCAAGTCATCGGAATGATCAGCCTTGCCGGTGCAGGAAAGCCGGCACCTACGATTCTTCGCGATCAACTTAAACCCAAACTGCCCGAAGACCTCTATACGCAAGCTGATATGATTATCGAAAAATTAAGCCAAGGCCAACTTGTGGAATCGCCACCGAGCTATCTCCAGGCCCTCTTTCGGCCAAGTGTCCAGCCCTATCTCATCTCTTGGTTTGCTCTCGATCCAGCTGAAGAATACAGCAAGATCGATCAGCCTTTGTTGATTCTTCAGGGATCCACAGACATTCAAACGACGGTCGATGACGCTCAGCTCTTGCACCAGAGGAACCCCCGAAGCAAGCTTCACGTTATTAATGGAATGAACCACGTGCTCAAGGCAGTGGAAGGATCCCTGGAACAACAAACGCCTTCGTACTTCGACCCCTCTCTTCCCTTGCACAAAGAACTCATCCCGCAGATCTTAGCCTTTATCGATACCCTAAATACAAACGTAACCTCTGCAAAGAATTAGCTTTTTTCTGAGAATACGATACTCTTTCACTCTATGGCAGAAGCAAATCCAACTCTAGTAGAAGTTCTTAGATCCACCGCCGATCGGCTAGAATCCGGTGCTCCTTATCAATGGACTCATCAAGGACGCTGCAATTGTGGGCACTTAGCCCAAACGATCACAGGACTGGGCGCAGCTGAAATTCATCGAAGGGGTATTCAAAGACCCGGCGAGTGGAGTGAGCACGCTAATGATTACTGCCCCATTAGCCACCACGCAATTGACCAAGTTATCCATGCCCTGCGTGAGATTGGGTTCACGACCGACGACCTGCCTCACATTGAATATCTCTCAGACCCCAAGGTATTGTCTGCACTTCCTCCTGGTAAAAAGTACCTCCAGAAAAATGTTCGCGATGATGTCATCGTCTATTTTCGAACCTGGGCCAATCAGTTGGAAGCCGACATAGATCAAACACTCGATCCCGAAGTTGAGGAAGCCCACCTGCCTACGAGTAGTCATGTCATGGAAGCTGTAGCTTCGTGTTGATGAAGTAATTCTAAACAAGAATGCTTCTATTTAAGCAATCCCCTTCAAAAAAATCGGAACGGTTCCCTCTTTTGGTATTTGTCAAAAGGCATCATGCGTTCATTTTTTGCTTTTTCTTCCAAAGGTTCTGCGATAGGTCTTTCAGTTGATTCTGAGTCTCATTATTTGCAGAACTGTATGGCAAAAAAACGCATCACGTTACCACTAGCCGTTTGGGAGATCGATTCCTCGGATGATTTTCCTTACCAACTTCCGGCCCCAGATGCTTCCGGTTTCTATGTTGAAAAAACTCCACTCAACCAGGAGCCGGTTTTAATTATTCAAAACGGAGCGGGTTGGCGACTACTCCTCATACCAACACCGAGCAAAAAAGACCTCAAACGCGCTAAAGGGTGCTGCGATAAATGCTGTTCTAAATGTCAAATTCCCCTGCGCACCTCTGCGACGATCGCTCACTTCGTTCGCAAACGCATCGGCAAACAACTGAAGAAAGCCAAGTGGAAACGCCACTTTTTTTCGGACAATCTTCATATCGCTCTTGAGAAAGTAGGTATCCAAGCTTACACTCGTGTGCCTTCGGTGGCAGATGACACGTTAGTGTCTCGCTAACCTAAACACATATGACTCGACAGCATGATTAACGAACAAGCCGCACATTTAATTAACGAACAAGTTGGCCACGAATTCTCCGCATTTCTTCAATATGTCGCACTATCAACTTGGTTTGATGCAGAAGCCCTTCCCGAACTTTCTAAATATTTCGCCCAGCAAGCCGAAGAAGAGCGCAGCCACGCAATGAAAATGATTCAATTCCTTAATGATACCGACCAAACGGTTAAAATCCCAGGAATCGAAGAACCCCGCTCTGAATTTGATAGCGTCGAACAGACCATCCGCCTTGCCTACAACCAAGAAGTGCGTGTTACAGACCAAATTAAAGCGATCTATAACATTGCCTCGGACCATAGCGATCGGATCACACAAAATTTCCTTCAA
>JBCCKK010000196.1:0-6380 GCA_039027395.1 Verrucomicrobiota bacterium
ATGCCATAGCATGTCCCCAAACTTGATCGTTTATATGCCGCTGAAACGGATCCTCAGAGTCGATCAACACTTCGGGAAGACGTTCCACGTCCAACCGATCATTCACCCCTGCACCGTTATTGATTTCATCAACATTGATTTGAAAATCTCGACTCGCTGAGATCAGAGCTAAAACAGGACAATTCATTTGATTCAAAAGTTCTCGGTTGGGGATAGCGTCTGGATCCAATAGAACAATTCCCGAAACTCCTTTTCCCTTCCGAGCCATTGAAATTACATCGCGAGTACCTTCTCCAATTCCGAGAACGACTACCTTTTCCATTCTAAATCGCGGACTAAGTTCAAAGAAGTTCACGCCTGTCTGAATCGCAGCGGTCGCTGCTTCAATCGTGTAGGCTCCGGTAATCTCAGCAACTTCTTTCTGGCTTTTGGGGATTCGCCCATTAAACAAATCAACAGCGAGAGCAAGATAACCTCGATCAGCAAGGTCATCGCAGGTCTTTCTTAAAGAGGTGCTTAAGCCGTGCTTGCCGTGTACGACCACAACTCCTGCCTTCGGTTGCATTTGAGGAATCGATAAATATCCAACTTCATCTGTCCCAAAATCACGTAAAAAAATCAGCTCCCCACGAGGTTTATCAAGCGGGTTGGTCTCCTCACCCCATGCAGGAAAAATACAGACTAATATAGAAATAAAAATAAAGAGAACAGCTCGCATGTACTTACAAATCCAAAAAATTCTTCAACAACTGCCGTCCCTCTCGAGACAAGATCGACTCAGGATGAAACTGAACTCCATGAATCGGATATTCTTTGTGACGAACTCCCATAATTTCTTCTTCATGGGTTTCAGCAGTAATCTTCAGACAATCCGGAACAGACTCCCGATCTGCGATCAGCGAATGATAACGCGTAGCTTCAAACGGCTGGGGAAGGTCTTTAAACACTCCATCGCCATCATGACTAATCTCGGATGTCTTTCCATGCATCAGGCGCTTAGCCCGAACAATCTCACCTCCAAAAACATGGCAAATACACTGATGTCCTAAACAAACACCCAACACTGGAATCTGTTTACCGAGTTCGGCGATCACATCATTCGAGACCCCTCCGTCACTTGGATTTCCAGGTCCAGGTGAAATCACAATCTTATCTGGATCCATTTCCCTTAATTCAGCCACGGTAATTTGATCATTGCGAAACACCTGAGGTTCCACATTCAATTCGCCGAAGTACTGGACCAGGTTATATGTGAAAGAATCGTAATTATCGATAACTACTAGCGGCTTCATCGGATCGTCTGTTTTTATTCGGGCGATTGAAATGTGCGCGCCATTGCAATTGCTTTCATGGCCGCTTGGGCTTTGTTCACGCTTTCTTGGTATTCTCCTTCGGGAGTCGAGTCCGCCACTAATCCGCCCCCCGCCTGAATATAGGCCTTGTTGTCTTTAAGTAAAACGGTTCGAATTGCGATACAAGAATCAAGATTACCAGAAAAACCAAAATATCCTACAGCTCCCGAATAAGTCCCACGACACGTAGGCTCTCCTTCGGCAATAATCTGCATGGCTCGGACTTTGGGAGCTCCCGAAACAGTTCCGGCTGGAAAAGTGGCTCTTAAGACATCAAAACAAGTCTGCCCCTCTTTTAGCTTACCCATAACATGAGAAACGATATGCATTACATGAGAGTAGCGCTCAATAGCCATAAAATCGGTAACCTCCACTGTGTTGAACTCACAAACCCTTCCCGCATCATTTCGTCCCAGGTCAACTAGCATGACATGTTCTGCTCGCTCTTTGGGATCTTCTAGCAACTCCACTTCCATTTGATAGTCTTCATCTGGATCTGGCTTTCTAGGCCGAGTTCCAGCAATTGGATGGAGCTCCACAAGCCCCTCCTCGCAACGAACGTGTGTTTCCGGTGAAGAACCGACAAGTGAAATATCTCCAAGCTTCAAACAGAACATATAGGGAGACGGGTTGACAAAACGGAGAGCTCGATAGAGATCGATCGGATGCTGCTCAAAAGCAACCTCAAACCGTTGAGAAGGAACCACTTGAAAGATATCTCCAGCGCGAATGTGTTCCTGCATTTGCTCAGTCATCGCAACATATTCATCTTTGCTCATATTGACCGAATAATCGGGTATTGGAATATCGAGAAGAGGAGACAGCACCCGAGGCACTCGGCGTTCCATCGGACGAGACAGCTTTCGCTCAATTTCTTCGATGGTTTTTAACGCCCGGTCATAAACTTCTTCAGGCTCACCTTGAACGTGGGTATTAACCAAAATCTTGATCCGACGCGTCACATGATCAAAAATCAACAAACTATCGCTAACAATGAAATACGCATCTGGCAGCTCGAGATCATCTTTAGAAGCCATCCCCACTGTAGGTTCAAAATACCGAACCGATTCAAAACTTAGATACCCGACGGCTCCACCAGAAAAGATAGGAAGCCCCTCCACCGAAACAGGCTTAAACCGTTGCATTACCTTTTCCAGCTCTGCTAGAGGATCGCAATCTGTCTCATATTCATTAATAATCTCTTGCCCTGCCTCTCGACTTGGGTTTTCGAATAAGCGCACTTTACCACGAGCGTAACTAAAGATCAGATTTGGGTCAGCGCCCACAAATGAATATCGCCCAAACTTCTCTCCTTTCTCAGCGGACTCTAAAAGAAAACTGTGATCTCCAGTATCCAATTTCATAAAGGCAGAAATCGGCGTTTCCAAATCCGCAATGACCTCCTTGTAGACCGGAATGAGATTCCCGGTAGAGGCTAATTTAACGAACTCTTCTTTAGATGGTACAATCATATGCGAATTCTAGACAGCATGAGCACTGTGGATCTTACGCACAGGCACCCCTTGGCTTTCCAAATAATCCTTTACTTGAGGAACCGTTAACTGTCCAAAATGAAACAAGCTTGCTGCCAAGACTGCAGAAGCTTTCCCGTTCTCTAGAACTTCTCCAAAGTGCTCCAACGTTCCCGCTCCTCCGCTCGCAATTACTGGAATATTCACAGACTCAGAAATTCGGCGGGTTAATTCAACATCGTAGCCTTCCTGGGTTCCATCCGCATCCATACTCGTTAATAGAATTTCTCCAGCCCCTCGGCGTTCACCTTCTTTCGCCCATTCGATAGCATCGATACCGGTTGAAGTACGCCCACCATGGGTGAAGACCTCCCATCTTGAATCTCCAACTCGTTTAGCATCAATAGCTAACACAATACACTGAACACCAAAAGCATCGGCCCCCTCTTCAATCAACTCGGGGCGGCTCACAGCACTGGTATTCACGCTAATCTTGTCTGCGCCCGCCCTCAACATCCGGCGCATGTCGGCAACCTCTCGAATTCCTCCTCCTACTGTCAGAGGCATGAAAACTTGTTCTGCGGTTCGCCGAACGACATCAACCATTGTTGCCCGATTGTCACTCGAGGCCGTAATGTCGAGAAAAACTAATTCGTCCGCACCTTGAGCGTCATAAGCTAAGGCGGCCTCTACCGGATCCCCTGCATCCCGAATCTCTACAAACTTCACCCCTTTCACTACGCGACCGCAGTCAACATCCAAACAAGGAATGATTCGTTTTGCTAACATCTATTTCTGCAAACGTTCGTGATACTGGCAAACCGCCGGTGCATCCAGCACTTTTTCTATCTGATTTAGCTATTACTTTGCTCTAGGGCGATTCAACTGCTGCCAAACCTTCACTTGACCGTAACAACTAAATCCTTTAGATCCTTAAGGAGTTTCCTAACGTTCCATTTACAATAAAACTATGGAAACTGCTCTATTTAAGCAGGTTAAGCAAAAACTCTATTGGGTTATAAAAAAAATAGGTCAACTGGTTTACAACTTGCTTGTATGATTTAAAAAAAAGCCATATAGGAGAGAGAATCATGAGCCAAACCGAAGACAGCAAAGAAAAAAACCTGCCATCTCGGCTATCCACACAACCTAAACCTACTGTTTCGGCTGAAGATCTAATGCCCGATACTGGGCTACCTCAAACTTCCCCGTCCAGCGAAACATCCGACCCTAAATTGCGCAATGAGCCAGCCTATCTCGATACCAGTGCTCATAAATTTGAACTCGAACCTCCAAACCTGGCCTCACGAAAGGAAAATTCCGTTCCAGAATACGAGAACCTCGGTGAACTCCCGTCGAGCTACGGAACTCAAAAGCTATATCTGACCGCTCGCAATCCATTTTGGCTTTTCGTCTACTGGGATCTCAGTTTTGATGAAATTGCTGAAGCAGAACGCAATGCGCACGACAACAAGGTATTTATCCAGGTCTATTTGGCGGATGGCAACCGGGTGCAACAAATCCAAATCACTCCATGGTCTCGAGAATGGATGATCCACATCAATCGCCCTAACACCACGTTTTATGCTGAGCTTGGATATTATCGCTATGACGGGGGATTCGAGGTGGTTTCCCGCTCGGCAAACATCACTACCCCTCGCGATAACCTATCTGAAAACACCGATGTTCGGTTTGTAACGATTCCTTTCGATTATTCCTTCAAAGCTCTTTTGGAACTCATTCGTGATCTTGCTCTCGATGGAGAGGGACTAGCGGACACATTGGCTCGCCTTCAAGAAGCGGGCCACCCGCTTCCGTTTGACCATCATGGTGGCCGGAAACTTACCGATGAAGAGAGAGCTCGACTCCTTGAAATGCTCGGAGAAGACATCGTCCGTCGTCGCTGGATCGATTCTCAAGAAATTATCGAGCGAATCACCAACCGTTTCCAATTAGCCTCAACGCAAAGTAGTGGCCAATGGCCTCCATCCAGCCATTGGCTTGGGAGTAGTTGGTCAGGAGGACTCGGTCAACGCGGTTTCTCCATGCACGTCAATGCAGAACTGATCATCTACGGAGGAACTGAGCCTGGATCCTCAATGCGCGTTGATGGCAAAGACATCGAACTGGATGAAAATGGAAACTTCTATTTCCATTTTAATTTCAATGAAGGCAAGTATCACATCCCTATCGAGGCCACCTCTGCCGATGGAAATGAGTCCGCTTCTGCACTCCTCTCCTTCCTGCGCATGACCGAATCCCAAGGTAATGTTCGCGCGACCCCACAGCCACCCCGAGATCAACCTATGGGACAGATCTAACGACAAGCTATTATCTCAGTCTTATAAAAGCCGCGACCTTGAAGTATTCTACGAAACCTACTTCTCAATTTCTTAAGATTTGACTATTCATTCCTTAAGAATTCGTATATCTCACTAGCATGCCTCAGGGATACCTCGCTCTCGTTCTTCACGCTCACCTCCCCTTTGTTCGTCATCCTGAATACGATTCTTTCTTAGAAGAAGACTGGCTCTACGAAGCGATTACTGAAACTTATATTCCGCTCATCAACATGATGGACGGACTCATCAATGATGGGGTTGATTTCCGACTAACCATGTCGATGACTCCTCCTCTTTGTTCCATGCTTCAGGACGACCTCCTTCAAGAGCGTTATCTCAATCATATTGAAAAACTCATCGGGCTCACAGGCAAAGAAATCGAACGCACGCGAGGAAACGACCGCTATCACGAACTTGCTTGGTTCTACAATCGTCAGCTCATCAACTGCCGCGACGTCTTCAACGGCTACGGGCGCAATCTCGTCGGAGCATTTCGTAAATTTCAAGACGCGGGAAAACTAGAAATTATCACCTGCGGAGCCACTCATGGATTCCTTCCATTAATGGCGGATTATCCAGAAGCTGTCCGAGCTCAAATCATGATTGCTCGCGATCACTACCGCGAATGCTTTGGCCGTGATCCTCGCGGTATCTGGTTACCCGAATGTGCTTACGTTCCAGGTGTTGAAAAATTCCTTCAGGAAGCTGAGATTCGTTGGTTTATCGTTGATACCCATGGCGTCATGTTCTCAGAGCCACGACCCCAATACGGAGTCTACTCACCAATTTTTACTTCAGACGGCCCGGCTGCTTTCGGCCGTGATCTCGAATCTTCCAAACAGGTTTGGAGTGCAGAGGAGGGTTATCCAGGAGACGCTTACTATCGAGATTTTTATCGGGACGTTGGATTCGATTTAGATTTCGAATATGTTAAAGACTATATTCAGCCAAACGGTCTTAGAAAATTTACTGGCCTCAAATACTACCGGATTACAGGAAAAACCGACGACAAACAACCCTACGAACCTCAAGTAGCGATCGAGCGAACCGCAGACCATGCAGGAAACTTCATGTTCAATCGCGAGCATCAGATTAACCATCTACGTGACACCTTGGGTATACCTCCAATTGTTATGTCTCCTTATGACGCAGAGCTTTTTGGCCACTGGTGGTTTGAAGGACCTCATTTCATCAATCACTTTGCGTAGCAAGTG
>JBCCKK010000197.1:0-6378 GCA_039027395.1 Verrucomicrobiota bacterium
ACCTTGTGAGTGAGGCTGGAAATTATTCAGCTGAAGGAACACTTATCTGGTTTCCTGAATGGAAAGAGTATGGCTCATGGGATTGCGACCATCACCAGATAATAACTTTTCCTGGAGCATCATGGAAGGACATATGTGCGTCTCCGACATGGTATATCAATGGAGTTTGGTATCCCGAAAAAATTAGCCATAGAGAAATTAACCCTTGGATATAAAGTTAACAAAGTTGTTGGTGTAATCGCACACTGTGCTTCGCGATACAGCACGGCTGACGTTGGCTTAAGAAATGATTACTAGAAAAAACATTGTTGGATCGAAAATACGAAAAATTCACAGTGTTGAGTTTATTGACGGTGGTGGTGAGGACATTTACTTCACTACGGATCGCGAGATTACTTTCAGAATGCCTTGGCCAGGGATACCATGGGAGAACGAGTCCCTTCCCAAAAATGCGAAACCCCTCTCAAAGTGGAGACACAGCACAGTCCGTAATATATGTAGAAGATCCATACTCGGTGTCATGTGCGAGTATAACGGAGACGATCCAGATTTTTACTGTTCCGACCATGTTCATTTTTCGCTGACAGATAAGAGTCTTATTTCCGTCTCCTCTTGTGCACCCAAAGGGCTGCCCTCAGGAGTCTATTGGGTTAAGAAAGATGAAAACAGGTCTAACTCAGGACATGATTTTTTTGATCTGCAAAAAATATTAATTAAAAGAAACACTTAAAGCCGAACAAGGGCATTAACATACGAAGGAATATTGCCACTTAGTTATATGAAGACGAGCTCAAGGAGCATGGTTATCCTGGCCTCTTAATGAAGTCATTTTTTGGATCATTCGCTACAGACGAAGACGTCCAAAGGACATGTGGTGAAGATTACTTGCAGTATCTAAAATGAGGAAGCAGAACAACTCCGTGGAGCTATTCGCTCCACCCCGTGATACACACCCAACGATCGATAAAAGAAATGACTTTAGAAAGTAGATTACTTTTTTCCACCACATGCACTGTTATTTGGTATTTTGCTGTAGTTCGTGGTTCTTTCTCGGATTTTTTCTGGGACTTTAGAAAATTTGATCTTACTTGGCTATATTTTCGCACGATACCTGACGAGATTGAATGCCAGAGGCAACATTCGACGTATGTGAAAGTCTTATTTACCATATGGCTAGGGGTTATGATTCAAGTAATTTGGTACCAATGAAAAGATCGAACAAATCCGCAGATCCAATTCTCTCTCTTGCGGACACGAGATCGTTTTCACCTCACACCTAACGTTCTATAGTGCTAATGAATTTAAGAGTTGCGACACCAGACGATTCAGATGTCATCGCCACCTTATTAGGATTACTCGATTATTCGATGAGCCGATCTGAGTTGGGTGAGAAGCTAGCGGGCGCTCTTCGGGAAAGAAATACTGAGGTAGTAGTGGCTTGTGACGAATCAGGCAAAGTTCTGGGATTTGTCGACGTGCGCTATATTCCCCAGCTCGGTCTTGCAGGAGATTTCGCTAGAATTTCGTACTTGTGCGTCGACCCGGCACATCGATCTACGGGTATTGGCGCATTGCTTGAAAATTATGTTGAGGAAAGTGCCCGAAAAAGAAATTGCGACAGAATTGAAGTTCATTGTCATAGCCGGCGTAAAGATGCTCATAGATTTTACCTGAAACAGGGTTATGATAAGTCACCAGAATACCTTATTAAGAAACTGTAAGAAATTAAACAGAACAGGTCGATACAGCCAATCCACTCTCCCATAGATGTGAGATCATTCCAGGCTGATCGGCGACGTTCGGTATAAGAATCAATGAATAGATCGTTTATATATAAATCCGGAAGTATCTGCTTGATCTTAAGTATACTGGCCTGCCTTTTCATATTATCACAACCTAGTATTTATTCAGTGCTAGGATCATTCGATGACGACATTGACTCGAAAATCAGGCTTATCGAATTACGTAAATCGCTATGGCTTATATTTTTTCTGGTGATGGCAATACTAGGCTACAGTGTTATGATGACGCATCGCGAAAAATAATATACCAACACCGAACAAAGCCTTTGAGGCAATCCCTCAGATGCGGGATTGCAGTTTTGTGGTAATTTGTTAATCCTTGTTCCTGTCGATAGTACCTCACGGTTAACGTTCTGCGAAATACGAATGAAAGGAATCAGATGATAATACTAAGCATCACTTACCTCATGTCCGGGCTCCTTGTCAGTCTATCGACGCTACCCTTGATCTATAAAAAGATTCCCATGAATGCGCTTTATGGGTTTCGCTTAAAACAGACTTTTGAATCAGATAGCTCTTGGTATCACCTCAATGAAGTTGGAGGCATGATTTTTACCATGCTCGGATTTCCGCTGATGCTATCGGGTATCTTAGGATTTTTTCTTCCCGAGACTATGGTGGTTACCCATAGCACCATCACCTTGGCACTCACTTTCTTGTCCACTGGATTGGCAGTCTATTTGTTTGTGCGGTATGCGATGAGATACCAAATGCAGAACAAAGCTATAGCTTCAACACCGTGAGACGTCATTCCACCCCGTTCATCACGGCCAAACGTTTGGAAAAAGACGCAGACCAAAGGGCTAGAATCCATGCCGGTTAAAGATCGTTACTAGGTCTACTTTCCAACTGACAATACGATGATCTCGGACGATGAGAACAATAGGACGAAGCATCATGTATCTCAGGCAAGTATAGGTATGTTGGTGGTCACATTTATGGGAATTATGCCCAACATGTTGGAATATCGGAATGGGTGAGCTATTGCGTTGTCTTCACTTATCCTAATCGGCTCTGTTATTTTGGTTGCCGTCTTTCAGCAGAATTTCATGAATGAAAATGTCGGTAATTAGCTAGAGAAAGCAAAATCCGAACAGGGCAGCGGTAGCATTCGCTAAAAAGAAAATGAAAAGAACGGCCTTTTACAATCGACTTGGACTCTATCTTTTATCCATCGATGCTAATATTCATCCTGGATCTTGTGCATGCGCTGCCGGAGCGATTTATTCAAATTCGGAAACCCCATTGTCAGTTCAAAGCAAAATAGGGGAAATGTTAAAACTATGGTACGGCGAGTATTTATTTGATCGCACCGAGGAATTATTCCAAACAGAGACGAAGTGCGATATCGGGCCCATCATATCTGCCCTCGAAGATGTTTGTGATGAACTCCATATTGTGGGTCACGACGTCATTCAGGGAAGTTTCGCGTTAAAGAGTATTCATTCCCTTGATGCCTATGTCCCGCAGGATGTTGTTGACCGGATTGCAACAAATATCCTTAAAAATGGAAAAGCGCATCCGGGGATGTTTTATGGCTATACGGCTGATCAGATTCGAGAAGAAGAAAGCATCTTTGACGACTACGATGTTGATAGCACTCCCATTGATATTGCAAACTCTCTCGTCAATACGCTCAGAAGGATCAAAAAATCATACTTTGGCTTTGAGTTTTTAGCACAGGAAACGCATCTGATAACACACGGAGAAGCCCTCACCTCGATCTACGGCTTGGGGCATCATGTTGTTTTCAAGCGCTTACTAAAAGGGTGGTATTTACGCTTAAAGCTACTGGAACCTATTTATGAATTAGATTTGAGCGTAACCCACCGTTCACCCAATAGAATGGATTGGGATCCACGAAAAAGCTCATTTTGGGAGAACTACCGTAAACATCAGCTATTCATTCATCCGATAAAGACGATGTATTCATATTTGAACTTAAAGAGTCGCAACCTATTTTCACCTACGGCAATTCAGTTCATGGAAGAAGAAAAGTTGCCTTTTATGGTGGATTCTCGGTTCCCTGATGATTGGTAACAGCTAAGCGGACAAGACACTTCTCGAAAACCTGGCTCCGCGCCGTGCTAGAACGTTACGTTCGAATAATGTCTCGCCAAATCGCCGTTTTAGGTGCTTAGTCGCATGGTCCGCATTTTATTGAGCGGCGTATTAATATAACAAGATAGGATAAAGAAAGTGCCTGAAGGTAAAATTAAATGGTTTAATAGTGAAAAGGGATATGGATTCATTGAACAGAATGACGGAGGCAGAGACCTCTTTGTTCATCACTCACAAACCGAAGGATACGATTTAAGAGAAGACGACAAAGTCGAATATGAGATTGGCGAGGGAAAGAAAGGTCCCTGCGCAAATAACGTAAAGAAACTTTGATTGCTTAAGTCATTTCAAACAAGAGCGTAGAGACTACGGCTGACCAGGAGCCGTATCTCACGCTCGACGTTTGACATACCAAATACAAATTAGCCGATATTTCCTGATTACCGGCTCTTAGTTTCTGACAAGCTGCAACACTCCCGAGGTGTTGGAACAGACAGCCACTAAGCTGTCAGTCACGGTCTGCACACATTCGTCTCAAGAATGATTTAGCTGCAAGATATCCCATCCCCATCGAGCCTGAAGTAGGGCAAAGCTTCCAACGAGCGTTGCCACGGCAAGGGTGCTAACAATCGCCAACGGGCTATTGACTACATGGGGAATAAACGCAATCAAAACGAAGCTGGCCAACACCCACAGCACGTCACCAAGGATGAAGTAGCCAAGCTCAACCCGCCCAATTCCACCGCGTCTGAGCGAAGCAATTACCAGATGTATTCCGTTGAGAGCCAATCCAATTCCAACGAATCGGATGATGCTAGGCGCGATGCCATCGAGAAATTCAGCAATCGGCTGAGGGATGAGTGCAAACGTCAGACCAAATCCCAGGCAGGAAAGGGCGTTAAGGCGGAGGGTATTTTTGAGTGAATCATTCATCTTTGTGATGGTCATGTTGTAAACTTGGGTCACAATATTCTAAGAAAATGGATTGTCAACCAAGTTTACAAGAAAAAGCATCTGAAAAACCGGAGAGCAGCGGAGAACTCACGCTTGCTCAACTGATTGGGCGTGCCGACCTGTGGTTGAAGAAAAAGCTACTGAAGGCACTCGAACAAGGGAATCATCAAGGACTGAGCCAAGCCGATGTTCTCATGCTAGCAAACCTTAACTGTGGTCGAACTTACCCCTCTGAAGTGGCTCGGAGAATCGGTGTCACACGTCAGGCCGTCTACAAAATGCTCAAGAACCTTAAGCAACAGGGGATCATCTCGCTCGAACCAGATACCGAACGTCTCAATAGCAAAGTAATCGTAATCACGCCGAAAGGTGAGACGCTTATTCGGGAGGCGGTTGAAATACTTAAGGATATCGAAAACGAATTGCGGGCGCTGCTCCCTCCGGAATCGGTTGATCAACTGCGAGCGATCCTAGAGCAGAATTGGGGTGATCCCTAACTCGGGTAGATACAGACGGACAAGTAGTGGATCAACACGCTTAGAATAGCATGAACATGGATTGGAGTATTAATTCTATTCCAAAATTGAAGGGCTAGACCAAGGAATGCGATTAAAGGTGAAATCGGTGGCTTTTTGATCAACCAAATTCGAACCCGAAATACCTTGTGAATCGTCGAGCTATTGCCCTTCTTCCTAACAATCCTAGGCTTTATTGGAAGTCTGATCCAGTTCTCGAATTTGCGAGATTGGTTCGAGAGTCGGTATTCATAGA
The DNA here is from genome assembly GCA_039027395.1 of Verrucomicrobiota bacterium. GTDB lineage: Bacteria > Verrucomicrobiota > Verrucomicrobiia > Methylacidiphilales > JBCBYL01 > JBCCKK01. Next base: position 5,589 of record JBCCKK010000197.1, read on the forward strand.
TACCTTTATTATAGAGAACAGAAATCACGATTTTACTCACGATTCCCGTATGAGTGCTCATTTTTCGTATCGCAAACGCCTTTAGTTTGCTGTTTCACTAAAAAGCGAAAAGGCATCCGTTTCCGAATATATTCTTAAGCCCCATTCTCCCCTTGCACGCGTTCCTGGATGATAGCTAAGGTTCGATATCCGAATATGATTGCCGCTATTGTTCCTCAGTTTTTCACGACTAACCTTCCCTCTACACTTACATATTATAATGATCTCTTGGGCTTCGAAACGCAGTTTACCTTTGGTGAGCCTACATTCTATGCGGGAGCGATCCGTGACGATCATTCTTTGTTTTTCAGATTAGTTCCTACCGCACCACCACAAAACGAGCACAAGTATAAAGAAGAATATCTAGATGCCTATATTCGGGCAGATGACATCGATGCCCTATATGAAGAGTATCAATCGAAGGGCGTCACGTTTTTCCGCACGATCGATTCCATGCCTTGGGGGTTTAGAGAGTTTGTGGTGAAAGACTGTGATGACCGATTAATTTGCTTTGGTAAATCCACAGAGTATACCTAAGCAAAAAAATACTTCATTAAATGAAAATTCTAATAACGACTCTCGTCTCCATTAGCGCCTTAGCTACCTTTCTAAGTGCAGACCTTACGCAGCCACAAGCGCGCGTTTCGGAGGTGGTGGATGTTTTGCATGGCGTCGAGGTGCGAGATCCTTATCGCTACATGGAGGGTGTTAAGAAACCAGAGGCGGATCATTGGGCTCGAGCCCAAGCAAA
>JBCCKK010000198.1:0-6345 GCA_039027395.1 Verrucomicrobiota bacterium
AGATCAGCAGCGAATGCTGGAAGCAGGGGCCTGGAGATATCTCTGGCTGGGAGCAAAACATATGCTCACCGGATACGATCACCTCCTGTTTTTGCTTGGAGTGATTTTTTTTCTAACAAACGTCAAGGACGTCCTAAAATTCATTACCGCATTTACTATCGGGCATTGCATTACGCTGCTGTATGCAACGTTCGTAGGACTGCAGGCGAATATCTATTTGGTGGATGCCGTGATCGCACTGACCGTGATATATAAAGGCTTTGATAATCTGGAAGGATTTCAACGCTATCTGGATATCAAGTCGCCGAATCTGCTAGTGATGGTGTTTGTATTTGGATTGATCCACGGGTTCGGATTGTCAACACGACTTCAACAACTCCCGCTGGGTGAAGACTTTGGTGGATTCGCAATGCGGATTCTATCGTTCAACGTGGGCGTTGAGCTGGGTCAGGTAGTCGCGCTGGCGATCATGCTCTTACTGCTATCAGGCTGGAGACTGACCGAATCCTTTCAGAAGTTCAGTAAAGCAGCAAATGTCGGCTTGATCGTTACCGGATTCCTATTGCTGCTGATGCAGCTGCATAGCTATCAACACAGCGCCTATCCGGATGAATTTCCTTTGAACGCACATGAACATCAGCACCTGCATGAAGCATTAAAACTAGAGCCGTAAGTCCCTACGTGTGTATCAAGTGTTTCAACCGTCAGCTCTCTGTTATTCCTGCAAATCATTCTTCCAAAATTCAATATTCCAGAAGACACGCTTATTATAAAGGCGATGATCCTCAGGATATTCCTGATAGTTATTGAAGTCGGAATGGCGCTGTGGATTTTCCCCCTTGGCACCTACCCCAAAGCTCTTAAATGTCATCTGTTTACCTTGCTCTTCGGAAATCATGGATAGCACATTAATCGCAGTTTCGGTCTGACCAAATGTTCGGTGACTATAATCAATTGGGCGTTCAAAAAAGTGATCGACCCAAACCAATAAGCTTCCTCGAGGCACTAGATCCGTTGGCCCGACTGGTAGTTCTTGTGTTTCATTACGTGAATGAAGAGCAAGATTATAGAAATGAGTACCAGGATGTTTTTTCAAATAAGGAAGCACCGTGGCTTGGAAATCTCTAACTTCACATGCTGCTGCAAAATAAACCAGCTCGTCGGGATGGAATTCGGGCGTATGTCGCAGCATCTGATTTAAGACGATAGCTCCCATACTGTGCCCGATAACGGTGACGGGTATATCTTCACCCGATCGAACACCCTGCAATTCGGCAATCTTACTTTGGATCTTCTGGAGAGTCTCTTCGGGTTTAGGCGGCTGGGTGCTGTTGTGCTGCTTTGCTGACTTCTCTAGAAATGACTGAAATTCCTGGTGGTCAAAATGCATGGGCAAAGTCCCACGAGTCTCTGGGGAAGATAAAGTAGCAGACAACATTCGTGTCAACTGGGCAACTGCACCTTGAGGTTGCCTGTAATGAAGTGTCTGTTTTCGGTCGCTTACTGGAGTTCTCCCCTCGCTATCAATAATGAAATCCTTCTCGCGCCAGAACATTTGCGACACACGTCGCTTCATTTCCCTCCATGCCCCTCCTCCTGCCGTATTCAAGATGGAACCGGCAACCATTTTAGGAACTGCAGTCAATCCGTAGCTCACGCCATACCGGAATTGCTCCGTTGGCGAACGATGCGAGATCACCCGGTGGAGATGGTCAATATCTTCTGGTAAATTTGGATCCATCGAAATTTGATTAAGAAGGGTCTCTCCTTCGTCGAAGATAAGTGTCGGGCGTGATAGTTGATCCTTCTTTGCTTGGCTAAGATGATGGTAATAATAAAGATTCTTCAGGTAGGTCTCCTGGACAGAAAACGTAAATACATCTCTTACCAGCGGAATCTCTGCACTGGTCTCGAGATCGCTACGCACTTGCAGTAAAACATTCTCCGGGCCTCTCGCAATTGCAGAACCAACATCACCCAGTAGAACCAAAGGGGCTGTTAGATAACCGAACCATTCGTCTCCCGTGGAGTTAACCGAGGAACCCGCTCGAGTTTTTGTCAGATGATGCCAGTAAGTGCTTAACGGGTTCGAATCCCAGCAAACAAAAATCGGGTAGTAGACTGTCTCTTGTTCGACTGGATTTCTAGTTTTGGGATCCATTCGTATTCCGTCATCAAACTGGCCAGATTGAATTGCTTGTGTTGACAGGATTGCCCGCTCAGTTGCTCCACCAATCCAGTTCATCCCACCGTGAATATGTACTATGACCCGAAAGCGTTTCCCCTGACTTTCGGCCTGTTTTCGCTGGCACTGAATATTTTTAGAAATATTTTCCAAATAAGTTTTAAAACTATTGGCCCCTTTAGGATCAAATGGCTCAAATAAGACTTTATACTTTTTGTCGTAGCGACTGGCTGCATCATCAGGGTCAATTTCAACCGGCCGAGCATCTGGCAGTCCAGATTTGGGGAGCTTGCGAACTGCACCAGTCTTGGTTCCTAATTTACGCCAGTTTAACGTTTTCTGGTCTGCAGATAACCCGCTGTCTCCCGTAGTGTATTCTTTTCGATCAAAAATTTTCGGGGAAAGAGCATCTCCGTCTTCGTCCACCGCCAGAATATGCAATCGCATTTTGTCGGCAAAACTAACGGGCTGCGATTGCTCCCCTTGAACGCAGCTCAGCAAGCAAGTCCAGAAAACGACAAGACCGAGACACGTTCTATTTGAGTTGATCCAATTCATAAAACCTACTTCCCATTTTTAAAACGCCCACTAAGAAAACTGCGATAAGTTAGGTTATTTGAATAAAAAATAACCAGTAAAAAATAACAGGCGGAATCCATTTGGCCCGGCCTCTGGAAGCCCGTTAGCAACGGTAATGGCGTATTGGTCTTAGCTGGACCTTGTTTCTGCTCACACAGTGCCTACCCGAATGAATTTCCTTTGAATATTTATGAACATCAACATCCCCATTAAGCAGTGAGTTCGAATCGGTGATTGGTCATCAGCCATCCGCTATCCGGTCTCAGCTCCTCTCCTTCTCCTCTGCCCACCGTTCTTGAGCAGTGCGAGGCACCAACGCTTCTACAAAATCTGGTCCTGCTTTCCACTGACCGTAGAGTCTCTTAATTTCCTGATCGAGCAGGGTATTCAATTCATCTCGCTTCCGCCGCTTGCCTTCTGCGTTAACAGGTTCGATTCTTTGACCAAAGTGAATTTGAACTTCCGTCCGTCGAAACCAAGCTTTCCAAGCATAGAATTGTTCGGTCCCCAGAATGATAAATGGCTGAATCGGAACCTGGCTCTGCATCGACAGCAATGCCGCTCCCGGTGGAATTGGCACCTGTTCCAGAATTGAGGTGACTCCACTGCGAATCCCGCCCTCGGGGAAAATACAAACAAATCGCTTTTCCTTCAATCGTTGAGCCGCCGTCCTCAACGACTGAATCCCCGCTACCCCTAGATCCACAGGAATCGCATAGATATTAGTAAACAACCAATTGGACCATCCCCACAAAAATAATTCACGCATCGCCATGAAATCGATAACGGATTTCATCTGAAGGCCAAACATTGGAGGATCAAAGTGACTGATGTGATTTCCGGCAAAAATCAGCGGGGCTTCGCACGGTTCTGGTCTTCCCCGGACCAAAACCCGGCACGATGGTAAAAAAAACATCCGACAAATTAATCGGCAAATTCGGTACAAAAGCGTTCGCAAAAACTTCTTCATGTGACAAGTTACCATCTCAAGCATGGGCGGAGAGAAAAGGAAATTATCAGAAGATTTCTACGTGGTGGTTGTGGGCGGTGGCCTGGCAGGCATGGCCACAGCGGCGCGCTTGCGTGCCCTGGGAGCCCGAGTTACCCTGATCGAAAAGAATTCAACACTCGGCGGAAAAGTGGCAGAACACCGTGCGATGGGCTTTCGCTGGGATATTGGCCCCTCACTTTTAACCATGCCCGATGTGTTAGCCGACCTGGCTGACGCCCTTGGCAGTATTCCTCCGCCTCTCTATCAGCTCAATACGATTTGCCGATATTTCTGGCCGGATGGGCATCAGCTCGACATCAACGAAGATTTTTACCAACACCCCGAGGTTGCCGATTTTTTGCAATACTCGAAAGGTATCTATGAACTGTCCGGAGAAGCCTTTTTGAGACATCCTCCCAGTGAGTTCTGGCGAGCCTTTACTCTAAAAAATCTCCCCAAGCTCAAACACCTTCCCAAACTTACCACCTTCAAAACGTTGAGTGAGGAAGTCCGCAAGCGCTTTACCGATCCGTACTTGATCCAAATTTTTGAGCGTTATGCGACCTACAACGGAAGCAACCCGCATCAAACCCCAGCCACATTCAACGTGATTCCTTATGTGGAAAACACGTTTGGCGCCTGGTATCCTGATGGAGGTATTCGCTCGATCGCCGAGTGGCTGACCACTCGTCTGGAAGATTTAGGTGTTGAAATTGTAACCGACACCATCGTCACTCACTACGATGGAACCACGCTTCAAGCCAATGAGGGACGCCCTTGGCAACCGGATGTGGTCATCTGCAATGGCGAAGTGCAGACCGCCCACGAACGTTGGATCCGTATCGGGGAATACCGGGAAGAACGTAACCATCTCTACGAGGGTGGATTATCCCTTTCGGGCTATATTCTCCTCCTCGGCGTCGCCCACAAATACAAACACCTTCGCCATCACAACATTTTTTTCAGTTCGGATTATGACCAAGAATTCAAAGAACTCTTTGACACGGGAACCTTTCCCTCAGATCCCACCATCTACCTCAATATTTCTTCCTGTTCGTCTCCCGATGACGCTCCTCCCGGACATGACAATTATTTCATTCTGGTTAACGCCCCAGCGACTGAAGTGATCGATTGGAATCTACGGTCTCCTGAGCTCAACCGAAGAATTATTCAAAAGCTAGAAGCCCTTGGGCTTCCAGGACTCCAGGACTTCATCGTGTATTCGCATACGATCACTCCCGGCGATCTTGCGAATCGGGATTTTACCACCATGGGCGCCCTGTACGGCACCGCGTCTCACGGAATCAAGCCGTCACTTTTTCGCCCTCCGATTCAATCTCGACTCAGCCCCAATCTCTACTTCTGCGGAGGGAGCACCCACCCCGGAGGAGGAATCCCCTTGGTGCTTTTAAGCGCCAAGATGGTAGCTGAAAAAATTGTGCGACAACACGGAAAACCCGTGTAATCAATACCGTTGTCTAATACCCAAGAAATCTTAGTGTTCCTCATATGAAATACCGCACCCAAATCCTAGGCTCTGATTCTCATGGTTTCTTCTGGAGAATTTTTTTGGTCTGGGCTTCGGTCGGACTACTCATCACCGGACTTAACATCAACATCATCACACTCAAGTCCTGGCCACTTCCTGGTTTCCTTCTCGAGTTTTTCACCTACTGCCTGCTTTGGGGAGATTTTCTCTTCATGGTCTTTGCCTCGCTCGTTTTAGTGTACGTTTACCGCATCTGGATTGGACTGCCCCGAACCCTCGTGGGCCTCTTTCTCATTGCCTTCTGTGGCGCCGTTTCCGAATGGGTGGGAACCAAAACCGGATTTCCCTTCGGTGACTACCATTACACGGAAAACATGGGACCCATGATCGATGGGCAACTCCCCTGGGCAATTCCCTTGGCCTGGTGGATCGTCGTCTCGTCGCTACATCTCATCTTCCGTTACACCTATGAAGCACTCGGGCCCTGGACCACGGGTCTACTTGTGGGAGTATCCGCGACGCTGTTCGACTTTATCATGGAACCGTACGCGTGGCAGATTAAAGCCTACTGGATTTGGCACCAGGGCAGCGTGCCGTTAGCCAACTACATAACCTGGTTCGTTCTGTCCGCCACCTTTTCCATCATGCTCAACGCCATCGGCGCAGTGAATCGACCGGGGAAAGGATTCCCAATCCACCAACCCGCAGTCATTATGACCTTGATGACGATTCTGTTTCTCTTAGGAAGAGCTATTGCTGAATAGTGCTTCAGGCTAGACGCCAGATAGCAGAAATCGGGACACGGTCCCTGCCGTTTTAGAATCTGACCTCCGGCATCTGGCCTCAGCCCTCAGACCCTGGTCTCTATTCGATCACTGAGCATCCGATCTTCTTCGAACGTAAAGTAGCCTTTGAAATAACGGCCTTCCACCATATGAGGAAACCAAAACTCATCGTCCTTCCACATCTGATCAAAAGGCACCTCTGAAACCTTTGACCAAAAGGGTTTAGCTTCATCCGTTTCGATCAGCTCACCACTCAAACCTTCGCTGCGGAACACAGTGCAATGAATCGACAACCCGTCCGTGAATTGGAAGAACA
>JBCCKK010000199.1:0-6330 GCA_039027395.1 Verrucomicrobiota bacterium
ATTTAAGAAGGCCTGCAATTGGTCTCGAAATTCATCGACCGAAGATGACAAGACGGCGAGTCGACTTGTATGATGACTTCGGCGCAGGCAGGTCGAAAATGCGAAATCCTCGAGCTGTAGATTGGAGGCTTTTCGGACCAGCCAGAACTTGTATTTTTCGCCAAGTTCTTTGAGAGCTTTTGGTGTGTGCGCTGAGAAGGTGAGGAGCAATGGTTGCTCGTTCGTTTTATTCGAGGTAGACGGTATCGCGTCTTCATCTAGCGAATCGGGCGCTTGCTCTAGAAGTGCATGGGCATTGGTGCCACCGTATCCAAAAGAATTGATTCCAGCCCGCAGTGGTTCCGGGCGTCCACCTGATGACTGCAAATTCTCGAGGGAAGATGGGATTCGAATACATAAATCCTCGAAAGGGATTTTTGGGTTTGGGTTTTTAAGATTCACTTGAGGTGGAATCTTTGACTTCTTGAGACACAGAGCGACTTTGATGAGACTTGCGATTCCTGCAGCTGCCTCCAAATGACCAATATTTGCCTTAACGGACCCGACCCAGCATTTGTTGTCAGGGTTCCTTCCTTCGCTCAGAATTTGATGAAGAGCTGCGGTTTCTGCTGAGTCTCCCGCCTGGGTTCCGGTCCCATGGGCTTCCACATAATCGACATCTGCTGGTGAAACATTAGCCCGTTGATAAACATGGCGGATGAGGGATTCTTGAGCTTCCGGGTTTGGGAGTGAGATACCTTTTGTATGACCGTCTTGATTGATGCCGGTCATAAGGATGGTTGCGTAGATCGGATCTCCAGCTTTTTGAGCGTCTTCCAAACGCTTTAGTAACACAACACCAGCCCCTTCACCCCGACTGTACCCCGCAGCGCGTTCGTCAAACGTCATGCAATAGCCGTGGGGAGAAAGAAACTTCCCCTTGCTCATTAGAATAGGGAATTCCGGTCTAAACATAATGTTTACACCCCCGGTGATGGCTAGATCACATTCACGGTTCAAAAGTCCCTGACAAGCAAAGTGGGTAGCAACGAGTGATGATGAGCAAGCCGTATCCATAGCAACACATGGGCCGCGAAGATCGAAGGCGTGGGATATACGGCTAGCCAGGATGGTCATTGTCGAGCCAGCGGCTGTATTTGCTTGGATACTATCTCGATGATAGGGAGATACCTTGGCTAAAAGGTTGTCTAGGCAAAAGCCACCAACGTAAACACCTGTTAGTGAATTTGCTAAGTGAGCGGCAACGATACCTGCGTCTTCAAATGCCTCCCAGGTGGTTTCTAACAGGAGTCGTTGTTGGGGGTCCATGTCCTCAGCTTCACGGGGAGAGATGCCAAAAAAGAGAGGGTCGAATAGGTCAATTTTTTCTTTAAGGAAACCACCACGAGTAGTGCTAACTTTTCCAGGCTTGTTCGGGTCCGGGTCGTAGAACTTCCGTATGTCCCATCGATCTTCAGGGACTTGGACAATGGCGTCTTTGCCTTCTGATAGCATACGCCAGTATCGGTCAGGGGTTGAAGCGCCCCCGGGAAACCGACATCCAATTCCAACAATGGCAATGGGAGAGGTTTCTAAACGTCCCGTTGCCATAAATGGTTGTGTGTCGATTCCATGTTACCGATAATAACATGGAATGATGCTCTCATCGTTTCAGATGGTAACATGTGAATCGAGGAAAGGAAAGAACCTTTTACTTAATTTTTGACATAAGTAGAATAATAACGTCGGCGAACTAGTTTGAATTTCACCGTGATACAGAGTAGACGGCTTCTAGTTAGGAAGTTTGTTTCGTGAAAAATATTAGATTGATGGTGGAGTTTATTAACAATCTGTGTAAACCTAACGACTAAACACCATGATATATGAATCATACGACTACAAACGGTATAAGGTTCTCTTTGTCGATGATGAGGATTTGACCCGAAAATACTTTGAGCGAAATTTTCGGGATTCGTTTGATATTCTAACAGCTGCGGGCGGTGAGGAAGCGAGAACGCTCCTGCGGAAACACCAAAATGAGATAGGCATCCTAATCACCGACCAGCGAATGCCAGGCGAATCGGGAGTGCAGCTCCTCGAATATGCGAGAAAAAATTATCCTCGAATGTTGCGAATGATGATCACCGCGTATGCTGATCTTCAAGATACCGTTGATGCGATTAACTCTGGAGCGATTTATAAATATGTAAGTAAGCCTTACGAAGATTTCGAGTTGGAGCTCACGTTGAAGCGAGCAATGGAATTCCACATTATCCATGTCGACCGAGACCAACTTCTTCATGAAAAGCTCAGCTCCCTGCATCGTTCTGTTATGACGGAGCGTATCGTTAATATGGGGGTTTTATCCGCAGGACTAAGTCACCATCTCAGAAATTCATTAACTGCGGTAAAGTCGTTTTTAGATTTGGCTCCACAGAAACTTAGCGAAGAGGACGTTGATATAAATCAGATCAAAAATCCAGACTATTGGAACCAGCTTTATGATGTGGCTCAAGGACAAGTCTCCAAAGTAGTTGATTTTCTACACGGTATCGAATGCTACGTGACGGTCAGGGATCCTGAATTTAGTGACGAAGTAGAGGTTAAGGAAGTTGTAAGCCGTGCAATTGAGTTGCATAAGGATCTGTTGAAAGAGCACAAAATTTCAATGGATATCTCGGGAGTGAAAGAGGGGCTTAAAATTACGGCCAATGCAAAGTTGCTGAGCCAGGCTCTAGAATGGCTTGTTGAGGAACGGGCAAAACATCTAGCGGGAGACTGTGAAATCCGGATTCGCAGTGAGGTAAAGGAAGGCGAAACCGAACAGGTGGTTTTGTATTTGGATGATCCAGCTGCGGATCTGGATGAAGAAGCACTCGCTCAATTATTTGATCCATTTCGAATTAATCCAAAAAACCCATCGGAATTTGGTATCCACCTCTTGGGCACCTTCTTTTTGATCTACCACCATGGGGGAATGATGCAGATCAAGCAAAAAGGGATTAACGGAGGTATCGAATTCCAGATTGGATTGCCAATGGATGCCAATCAGCCCGTCGAATTGCCAGACGACGACGAGTTCCTGCAAAAGGTCTTCAATCTAGAACGACTTTGGGAAGAGCATCTGATTTTTTCATAAATTAAGGGCAGATTTTCGAAATCCCGTGTTGCTCTGTGCGGGTTCCCAATTAGAGTCATGCTTTGACTTGGCATGAGTGACCCGATTAAACACGAATGTGGTGTAGCCCTCGTTCGGCTGCTAAAGCCTTTATCCTACTATTACGAGAAATATAACACACCACTTTGGGGATTTTTTAAGTTGTTTCTTCTCATGGAGAAACAGCACAATCGTGGACAAGACGGAGCGGGTGTTGCTGCCGTTAAGCTGAGCGTTCCTGCCGGATATCCTTACATTTTCCGCGAACGGAATATGAAGAGTAATCCGTTGGACCGAATCTTTGGAGGGTTGTTCCGAGACTATAACAAGAAGGTTCGAAAAGGAATTATTCACCCTGAGTTTGTAACCACCGTAAAGGAGAACTTTAACTTTGGTGCAGAAATTTTGCTGGGCCATTTGAGGTATGGAACTTCCGGTGGATACAACATCAGTTGTTGCCACCCCTATTTTCGTAGAAGTAATTGGCCGACGAAAAATTTGCTGCTCGCCGGAAATTTCAACATTACCAACAACCAAGAGTTGAACCAGTCTCTCATAGAACACGGTCAGCATCCCATATTCGATACGGATACGCAGACGTTACTTGAAGGAATCGGTTTTCATCTCGACCAAGAACATGACGAATTGTATCGGAGATTTAGGGGTGATGATAAGAGTGGATCCGAGATAGCCGACCTTATCAGTGAGGAATTGGATTTAGTAAAAATTATCCGTAAGGCTTCAAAGGGCTGGGATGGTGGTTACGCCATAGCAGGAGCCGTCGGTAATGGTGATTCGTTCGCCTTCCGAGATCCTCTTGCGATCCGGCCGTTCCACTATTTTATCAACGATGAAGTGATCGCATTTGCAAGTGAGCGAGCCCCCTTACAAACGGTTTTTGATTTGCAGCCAGGAGTGGTCCAGGAAGTCGAGCCTGGTAGTGTAATGGTAATCAAGAAGAATGGTAGTGTTGTGCATCAAGACTTCCAAGGGTCGAGAGGAAAAGTTTCTTGCACGTTTGAACGTATCTACTTTTCCCGAGGAAACGATGCGGAGATCTACCAGGAGCGCAAGAAGTTAGGTGCGTTGCTTTCCAAGCCAATTCTGCAGGAGGTCAATTACGACCTAGATCGAACTGTCATTAGTTTCATTCCAAACACGGCTGAAACGGCTTATTTTGGTTTGATGGAATCTCTGAGGCTGGGGCGCCGGATGGAAGTCAAAAAACTAGTCCAAGACGCTCGTGATTCCGGAAACTTGACCGATGAGTTTCTCGATGAATTGATCCTAAAGGGATGGCCACGCACGGAGAAAGTTGCCCATAAAGATATCAAGTTAAGAACGTTTATCAGTCAGGAGTCGGATCGAAATCAAATGGCTTCTCACGTTTATGATATTACTTATGGAATTCTCACTGCGGACGATAATCTCGTCTGTATTGACGATTCAATTGTGAGAGGAACCACCTTAAGAAATTCGGTAATACGAATCCTATCACGACTTAATCCAAAGAAGATTGTTATCGCGTCAACAGCGCCGCAGATCCGCTATCCAGACTGCTACGGCATCGACATGTCACAACTCGGCAAGTTCATAGCGTTCCAATCGGCAGTAACGTTACTTAAGGAGCGAGGCCAGGAAGGCGTCATCCGAGAGGTTTACCAGGACTGCCTTAGACAAGAATCGAAACCGGACAGTGAACTCAAAAACCATGTCAAACGGATCTACGATCGATTTACAGCTGAGGAACTTTCTAAAAAGATAGCGGAGCTTGTTACTCCAGAGGATTCGGAATGGGATGGTGAAGTGGTGGTAATCTACCAAACAATCGAAAACCTTCACGAAGCTCTCCCGGGACATACGGGTGACTGGTACTTTACGGGTAACTATCCCACAGCGGGTGGGTATCGCGTTTTAAATAAAGCATTTATCAACTACTTTGAGGATTCAGATCTGCGCAGTTACTAGGTGTTAGTTTGCAGGCAGTCACGATACGGCAAAAATTCACGACTTGCCCTAGTTACCATCCATAGCTAGGGATAGAAGTATGTCGAAGCCGACCCGAAAGACATCGTCTAAAGCAGCGGCGGAAAAAAAAGTTCAGCCGCCATCGCTCGAAGGTAAATCGGATACAACTCCCTCGCCTCGGAAGTCCTCAAAGGGCCTCTGGATAGGGATTGCAGGTGGTCTGGTGGTCCTTATTTGTGTTTTCGGTTTATTGTTGCTCGTTGCAGGGGGCTTCGCAGCTTATTTTCTTCGTCCCCAGTTAGCGGAAGGTGACTTTGAGCTCAAAGGCAGAGAACAAGTTCGTCAGGATTATGCAGAATGGCTCGAAAGTCGAAGAGCGTTTGCGGAGTCCCTCAAACAGGACGAGGAGGCAGTGTTTGGTTCACTCCCCGACGGAGGTAAACCTGTCGGAATTCTTGATAAGTGGACTCAGTTGCCTGGAAGCGTAGCCGCTGAAAAATCCCTCAAAGAAAGGATCGGTTCACAGTTTCAGCTCCTGGATCTACAGCCGGTGCAATACACCAAAGAAAAGGATCAGCTTTCAATCACATATCTAGCGACTTTGAAATCGCGATACGAGGTTTCCTGGGTCCAGGTAGACGAGGTGGACCTGGAAGGGCTCGGCTCGAAAGAAAAAGATCTTGCGCCCCTACTCGTGCTGAGTAGCGATCTTCCAGCAGGACAAGCCTACGATACCGCTAACGCCCAGTCGGCGATAGCTAAGAATGCTAAGCTGGACTTTTATTGGACAGTAGATGAATACGAGAAGCAAAAAGACGGTTGGGTTTTGGTCGGAGCAGACCCCTTTCCGATTCAACAGGGCAAGGAGTGGGAACGACAGATCTTAACCGATACGAGCCAATCAAGCCGAACCGTTTTGCGAACATCGGCCGATCTCGCACAGGAACAGCAGATCCAGGAGCAAGCCCTCAGATCATTTACGGAGCGAATAGCCACCATTGAATCAGAGTCGGCTGCTTACCATCAGCAAGTCATGTCTGCCGTGGGTGGGGCGCCTTCTAGAAGCAGTAGCAAGTTCGGCGGGTCGGGCTCAGGTGAGCCAACAAAGTCGGTAGCACGTGTGGGTGGTGGCGCAGGAACGGGAGCGGCTATCGGAGCGATTGCAGGGGGTGGCGTAGGCGCCGGTTGGGGTGCTTTTGCAGGTGCTGGAGCGGGTGCTATTTACG